>SIBB01000028.1 GCA_009695395.1 Pedosphaera sp.
GCGTGGGCCGCACGTCGAGGCCCTTGGGGGCCTTGAGCAGGCGATTGGCGGCGGTGCCGCTGATGATGCGCATGGGCGCAGCGTGCCGCAGCGGCGGCGGGAAGTCAGGGAAGTTTGCGGGCCAACAGAACTTGCATCACGGCCGGGACGGCAGCCGGCGGACCTCGCTCAGGTCGCCCGCGCGCAGCAGGAATTCCCCCGCGCTCCGCTCCCGGCCACCGAGCCCTTCGGCGCGCAGCTCCAGTTGGTTGGCCAGCAGCCGCGAGCCGTCGGGGGTGAGGATTTCAAACTCCGCGCCGGCTTCGGCCACTTCGCGCAGATGCACCGCCAACACCGAGCCTTCGGCCGAGTAGCTGCGGATGCCGAAGAGCACGGAGCTGATGCGGAGACGGCCCGGTTCGCCCGCCAGGAGTTCGCCGTCCACGAAGTCGCCGTTGGCCAGCAGCGCACCGGGGCGGTTGGGGCGCAGGCGCGTGACTTGCGTCTCCGCGCGCGGCTCCAGCAGCAGCCGGCTCACATTCACCAGCGAGACGTTCCACTCGCGGCCCAGCGCTTGCCAGCGCACGACGGAGCCGTCGGTGCCGAGAAACTTGCCGGCCAGAATGCCGCCGTCGCGCAGGCGCAACTGCGGCAGCGGCAGCGGCGGCGTGCCGGCGTGCTGCAAGTCCACACCGCTGAAGGCCACCTTGACAGGGACACCTTTCTTCAAGCCCGCCACCAGCAGGCCGAAGTGCGCCGCTTCGGGCAGCGGGAGCAGTTCGTTGCCGACCAGTCGCCACGTCTTGCCGTCCTCGCTCGTGAACGCGGTGACTTGCTGCGCGCATCGTTCCAGTCGCAGCCAGATGCCCTGCGACCCCGTCGTGAAACTCTTCGAGGTCTCCTTGCCGGTTGCGGTGCGCCAGCGCGTGAGGCCGGTCTTGCTGCCCCCGGAGAGGAGGAGGCAGGCCGGACCGCTGCCATCGAACCGCGCGAGCACGGCGAGGCCAGCGACCTTGAACTTGTCCTGGAACCGAGAAGCAACCTGCGGCGGCACGAACGCGGTCAACTGCGCCGTGTCGCCCACGGACTGCTGCACGAAGAAATGGCCGTCGTCCACCTGGTAGGCCGTCCCCGCGCCGGTGACGTGAAAGACGCCATTCGACTGGGTGAAGTCCCCCTCCGCCGGGACCGGGCCGACGCTCTGGGCGGTCCAGGTGGCGGGTTGGGTAGTGGCGACGGCACGGTCGAATGCGACGTTGCGCACGTTCGCCAGCGGCACGCGCTCGCTTGCCCCACCGGCGCGCGTGATGACGAAGGCTCCGGCCTCGAGAGAGATTTTTCCGGTGAAGGATTTACCGTCCAGCGTGGCGAGTGTGTCGGCGTGGGCTGTGAGCGAGACGGATAGAAAAGCCAGCCAGCCGCGGGCAAAAACTAACCTGATAAGACAGTTCACTTGAACTGCGCGCGGGCGCGCTTATCGAGGGTGGCCTTGGCGTCGGCCAGGAGCTTCTCGCTGTCCAGCTTCTTCTCGGCGGACTGCGCGACGAAGGTCTCCGCGCTCTGCACGGTGCGCTTGCGCAAGGCCACGTCGAGGTTCGCCCGGCCCAGCACGCTCTCGGCGCTGGTCTGCTGGAGCTTCAACTGGTTCCGCTCCGCCGCGAACTTCAGAATGATGTTCCAGAGGTCGGTGTTCTCCTTGTCCAAGTTCTTCCGCACCGTGTCCAACTCCGTCACCTTCGCGCCCAACTCAGTGAGCTGCTTATCCTTGATGGCCTTGGTCTCGGCGAGTTTTGCGTCGGCCTGTTTCAACTGTTCCTCCGCCTTGAGGCGCGCGTCCTTCATGTCGCGGTCGGTCTTCTCGAAGGCGGTTTGGACGACCTTCGCGGCGGTGGACTTGACGGCGAACTCCGCAGTCAACCGGTCTAGCTCGCGCTTCTTGGCGAGGTCATCGGCTTGAAGCTTGTCACGCTTCAGGCGGACTTCCTCGGCGGTGCGGGTCTTGGCGGCGAGGTCGGCGTTCGCCTTGTCGGCAGCGGTTTTAGCCTCGGCGACTTTCTGCGCGGTGATGGTTTTGTCGAGCGCCATCCGGCGCAACAATTCGCCGTGGTCGCGCACGAGTTTATCTGCGAGCAGCTTGGCGGTTTCCGCCGGCTTCTTCGCCTCGTCGCGCGCGGTGGCGGCTTTGGCCAAGTCGGACCGCGAAGTATTCCAAGCCGTCTCCGCCTTGGCGCGCGCGGCGTTGCTTTGCTCCGCCGCCAGCGCGGCGGCCTTGCGGCCAGCGTCAGCGTTCTTGCTGCGGTTGGTCTCTTCCAGCTTTGCGATGACCAGTCGGTTGCGGGCACCCGCGAGGGCCGCTTCCGCCGCCGACATCTCGGCGTTCAGCTTGGCGTGGGTTTTGTCGCGGTTCACCGTGGCCGCGAGAAACTCCTGCGCACGCTGCGCATACACGGCTTTCTGCTTGTCGTGCTGCGCCTTGAGCTTGTCAGTCTCGGCGTTCTTGGCGTCGTGAACTTCCATCGCCTTCTTCGCGGCGAGGCGGAACTCCTCGGTCTTGGTCTCGGCGTCCTTGAGTTCGGCGCGGGCTTTGGCGAGGGCCTCCTCCTGCTCGGCCAGCTTGGCGAGAGTGGCCTTGAGCAAGCGGTCGGCCTCGGTGGCGGCGTCCAGCTCGCTGCGGACTTTCCGCTCATCCTCGGCGTCCATGCGGGCGCGCTTGTCGTTCTCGGCGACAACGAGCGTGCGCACGCCATCGGCCTTGGCCTTCCACTCGCGCTCGGCGGCGGCGTCCATCTTGATGGACTCGGCGTGGACGGAGGTCGGGCCAAGGTGCAGCGAGGTGGAGAAGAGATTTGTGCCTCTGCCCTGCCGCAACTCGGTCAACTCCTGCGCCGGCACGCGGTAGCCGCGCAACGTGGCGTCGTCCATCGTCAAGCCCTCCGCGGTCATCTGAAACTTCTTCACGAGCAACACCGAGCCGTCGCTGGCGCGGATGCGGAAGGTCGGCGAGCCGGGCGCGGGGTCGCGCAGGATGACGGCGACGACTTCGTAGGTGGCGTCGAAGAACTTCAGGCCGAACAGGACGGAGCTCATCTTCACGCGGCCCCGTTCGTAGCCCTTGAACTCACCGTCCACGAAGTCGCCGTTCACCAGCAGGATGCCGGCGCGGCCGGGCTCAATCTTCGCGGCGCGCTGGGCAGAGAGGTTTTGGAAGACGATGCGGGCGGCGTTGACGGTGGAGAGGGTGAAGTCCTTCTGCGCGCCGCCGAATTGCATGGCGGTGTCGTCGGCCGAGACGAGCGGCGCGGCGAGGAAGGAGCCATCCCACGTCACGACGCCGCGGTCGAGTCCGAGGCGGCGCTCGCCGGGTGAGGGCGCGCTGGGGGCGTTCGGCGGATAGAGGCGGCTGGCGGGGATGATGCCGAGCGGCGTGGAGGGACTGCTCCACTTGAGCTTCGCCATCGCGGGCGGCTTCGCGGAAAAATACTCGATGGTGAGCGGGTAGAACTGTCCGGCGTTCAGTGTGGTGGGCAGGCTCACGAGCGTGGTCGCCTGCTGCCGCCACTCGTCCATGATTTGCCGATCGCCGAGCCACACGCGCACGCCGTCGTCGGCTTCGAGGTGGAAGGTGTAGTTCTCCGCGTGCTGGGCCTGGACCTGGCCGGTCCAGCGCACGGAGAAGTTTTCCGTGGGCACGCCGGGTGCAGCGGGTTTGTCGGTCCAGTCGAAATTCACCTGCGCGTCGAGGCGCTTGAGGAGTTCGCCGGTGCAGTCGGGGCGCGAGAAGTAGGTGCCGAGCAGGCCGTGCTGGGGCCGGCGTGCGCTCGACTCGGCGGGGCGCGAGGGCGTGAGCACGTCGGCGGGAATGGGGACTTTGCGTTGCGAGGCGCTGCTCCAGAGCAGGCGCATCTTCGCCTCTTTGCTCGTGCTGAAGTGTTCGAGGCGGAGGTCGTAGCGCTGCCCGGCGGTGAGCGGGACGACGGTGCTGAAGAACTCACCGGGCGGGTCGCGCCATTGGTCGAGGATGAGCTGGCCGTCGAGCCACAGACGCGCGCCGCCGCCGGCCTCGACGTGGAAGGTGTAGCTCTCGGTGAACTGCGCGGCGACCTGGCCGCTCCACCGGACGCTGAACGACTGTGCGGGCAACTCGGCCACCGGCGCGTTCTCGCCCCAGTTGAAATCCAACTGCGGGTCAACGCGCGTGAGGGCGCTGCTGCTGTCGAGTTCCGTGCGGCGGTAGTAAGCGGCGAGCAAGCCCTGCGTGGGCGCGGGGACGCCGGGCTTCGTGCCGATGGCGGCGTGAAGCTGGCTGCGCGGGATGAGGCTCTTCGGAATGCCGGGGCCGGTCCACGAGAGGCGCAGGCGGGCGGGGCCGAGGTTGTCGTAGTATTCGAGGCGGAGGTCGTAGCGCTGGCCGGCGGTGAGGTCGAGGTCGCCGGAGATTTCCGCGCTGTCGGCCACCCGCCAGGCGTCGCAGATGAGGCGGTCGGCCAGCCAGAGTCGCGCGCCGTCGTCAGCGTCGAGGTGGAAGGTGAACTTGCCGGAGACCGGCGCTTCGAGCTGCCCAGCCCAGCGCGCGCTGAAATAATCCTTCTGCACGCCGGCAATCGGCTCGCCGGTCTCCCAGTCGAAGTGGACCGTCTCGTCGAGGCGATGCACCGCCCGCCCGCTCAAGTCCACGCGCTCGTAGTAGGTGCCGAGGAGGCCGTTACCGCGGCCCTTCATCAACGCGGCGACCTCGGGCGGGAGCGTGGTGGTGGTGCCGCTGGTGAAGGTGGCTTGGTCGAGATTGGCGAGCGGGAATCGCTGCTGCGCGCCGTTGGCGAGGGTGATTTTGACCCCGGCGGGCGCGTCGAGCTGGACGGTGCCTTCGAGGAACTTGCCGTCGCGGGTGCGGAGGGAACCGGCCGTTGCGCTGGCTAATGAAGCGAACGCCAGAAGGAAGACCGCGAACTTCGTTTGCATTGCCAAATCCTACCGCTGATACAGCGGGATGTAATGATACGGCATCGCCAGAATCATCGTGTAAACCGCCGTGCAGAAGGTCGGGCCGACGCCACCGCGACCGCGCGCTTCCCAGTAGGCTACGTCGCCCTGCTTGACGACTTGCGCGAGGAGGATGTCCTTCATCTTGGGATACCACTTCTGCCATGTCTCGCCGCCGACCATGTATTGCGCGGAGGCGGCGTAGAAGTTGCCGTAGGTGAACCACTCGTGGTCCTCGCGGAGGTTGTCGAAGAGGTAGGTGGAGCCTTTCTTCACCATCGGGTCTTCGTAGAGGCCGCAGACTTGCAGGGAGTAAATCGCCGCCGCCGTGCGCGCGAAGCCGGGGTCACGCTGCGGTTGGTAGCAGAAGCCGCCGGTGCGCTCGTCCTGGCAGCGCTTCACGTAGGCGACCGCCTCGTCAATGGTGCGCTGGGGCACTTCGAGGCCGCCGTTCTTCGCCGCGCGGATGGCGACGAGCGCCAGCACGGTCACGGAGATGTCGGCGTCCTTGGCGATGGGCCGATAGCGCCAGCCGCCTTCGTGGCCGGCCTCGGTGGCTTGCGCGCTGATGATGACCTTCACGGCCTTGTCGAGCTTGGCCCGCATGGTCGGGGACTTGGTCTGGCCATAGAGCTCGGCGAGCGCGATGGTGGCGATGCCGTGGGAATACATGTATTGGCCGTCGCTCCTCATGTTGTAGAGGCCGTCGGGGCCGATGGAGTCGAGGAGGTAGTTCATCCCGGCGGTGACGTGCTTGCCGTATTCGCCCTCGCCGGGGAGGTGGCCGGCGGCTTGGAAGGCCATGAGGGTGTAGCCGGTCATCGCGACCTGACGTTTGGCTTCCTCGCCGCTGAAGCCCCACGCGCCGGAGGGCTGCTGCTTCGACGCGAGATACTTGAGGCCGCCCTTGATGACAGCTTCGGTTTTGGCGTCCACGATGACGGTGTCCTTGGGACGCGTGGGGGAGCCGGCGGCAGCGGCGGCGAAGCTGGCTTGCGTCAGTGCGCTGAGGCAGAGGGCGGCGAGCGCGGACTGGAGGAGTTTTTTCACGGTAATTTTAGTCGTAGCAGCCGACGCAGAGGATGGCTGGCAAGTTCACGGAAAGAAGGAGTGCGGAGCCTGGCTCTGCGTGTCGGCCCAGTAGGTCAGTGCTTCCAGCCGGACTCCTGAGTTTTCGGAACCGCTCAAGCGGGGTTTTTTCAATTGAAAGTCAGCATGGAAGCGCTGACCTGCTTCACAAGTCCAACGGCCCGGCCAGTTTCTCCCCATCCATCTGGTAGATGCCGACGAGGTAGCCGTTCTCCCGGATTTCGCCCACGTGCAGCTTGCCATAAAGCGTCACGGCCTGGTCCATGAGGGGCTTCACGCCCTTGCCGGTCATCTTCACGCTCACCCACTCGTTGATTTTCGGGACGGTGCCGTAGCAGCACATGGACTGGTCGCGCATCACGAGCAACTCGGTGATGAGGCCGCCCTCGACCTTCAAGGGGAGCATGAAGCCCTTGAGCGCCACGCGCTGCTTGTCGAAGGCCTTCACGTTGGCGGGAATCTGGTCCTTGGGCGGCGCGACGGGTTTGGCGGGGGCGTTCGTGCCGGCGGGAGCGTCGTCGGGGATGTCGTAGTTGAAGGCCGCGAGCCGGTCGAAGCCGACGATGAGGAAGTCGCCGTCCTTCTGCACAGGGCCGAGGGCGGGGGCGTTCGTCCCGACCAGCCCGATGGCGGGTGCGGCGTTAGTAGGTGTGGCGGGAGTCAGCTTCTGGATAGGCGCGCCGCGGACTTCTTTCTTCGCGGCCTTGGGCGCGTCGGCGGCCGTGGCGAGGAAGGCGGCGGTGAGAGCGAGCGCGGCGGCGGGGAAAACGTGTTTGAGGTTCATAGTCGCTTCACTTTTTGACGGCTTCCGGCGCGCTGCCCTTCGGAAAGTTAAATTTGAGGGCGGTGTAGTCCTTGCCCTTGACGGACACGCTCTTCAAAATCGCATCGAAGCTTTTCGCCGTCTTGAGCCAGTCCGCCTGCACCTCGAACTGCGAGGTGTCGCCGGCCTTCTCGCCGGTCGCGGCGTTGGCGACGGCCTTGAGCGTGAGCATTTCGGCCTTGCCTCCGACGGTTGCGGCCAGCTCCAGCGACTCCTGCGTGATGCGCTGGAAGCCGCTCATGTGTGCCTTGAGCACGTAGCAGGTGAGCTTGCCTGCCGTCGCATCGAGCACGAACTCCAGATGCGCCTCCTCCTCGCCGAGGTCAATCGCCGTCCCGCCGTGCGGCGGCTCGTGGTGGTGGCCACCGCCGTGGCTGTGGCTGTGCGAGGAGGAACTGCTGGGCTTGCAACCAGTGAAGGTGGCGAGCGACAAGACGGCGAAGAGGGCGAACAAAGTTTTCATCATAATTCAACGGTCAGAGACAACGCCCAATCTTATCGCACAAGCATGGCAACATGCCAACCATCGACCGCAACTTTTTGGAGGGACACTTTCTGGTTGCCGTCGCGCGCGCTTGCAGCGCGGAAGTTTTCGGCAATACTCTCGAACGACTCCGCACGACGCGCAGTCGAAAAGAAAATGTTCTCGTCTCGTAATCGCCTGACCCTACGGCTCCTCGGCGGGATTGCCGCGTTGCTGCTCGCCTCCCATGGGCGCGCAGCGCAGCCGGAGGACGCTGACCAGGTGTTCTTCCGCGAGGGCCGGATCCCGAAGCTGCGCATCGAGATTTCTCCCGCCGAACTCGCCAAACTCAACAAGGACAACCGCTCTTTCGTCCGTTGCACCATCCGCGAGGGCGACGATTTCATCTACAGCGAGGTCGGCGTCCACCTCAAGGGCGCGGCAGGTAGCTTTCGGCCCGTGGGCGACCGCCCGGCGCTCACGCTCAACTTCGACAAGTTCCGCGAGAAGCAGAAATTCCATGGCATGGACAAACTGCACCTCAACAACTCCGTGCAGGACGGCGGCTACCTCAACGAACATCTGGCCTCCGTCATCTTCAATGCCGGCGGCGTCCCCGCGCCTCGCATCTCGCACGCGCGCGTCTGGCTCAACGGGCGCGACCTCGGCTTCTACGTGCTCAAGGAGGGCTTCGACTCGCAGTTTCTCGTCAATCACTTCGGCAGCAAGGCTGGCAATTTCTACGACGGCGGCTTCTGCGCGGACGTGGACCAACGCAAAGACCGCAAGCTCGGCCGGGGCACAAACGATCAGGCGGACTTGAAGGCGCTGGTCACCGCCTCGCGCGAACCGGACCTCGCCAAGCGCGCCAAGCAGCTCGACGAGGCGCTTGCCATTGACCAGTTCCTCTCGCTCGTTGCGATGGAGATGATGACCGCGCACTGGGATGGCTACGCGCGCAACCGCAACAACTACCGCCTCTACAACCATCCGGCGGTGAACAAAATCGTCTTCCTCGCCTCCGGCATGGACCAGCTCTTTGGCGATCCGAACTTCCCCGTCTTCGACAGCATGGGCGGCCTCGTCACCAGCGGCCTCTGGCAGATCCCTCAAACCAAGCTTCAATACCGGGATCGCGTGACCTACCTGCTTACGAACGTCTTCACCGCCGAGTTCCTCACCAACGAAATCGCAAGAGTCCACGCCCGCGTCCGCCCCGCGCTGGCCGAGATGAACGAAGGCGCGGCGAAGAACTTCGACAACTCCACGCGCGACATGAACAACCGCGTGCTGGCGCGCATCGCGGGCATTCAGAAGCAGGTTGGCATCCAGCCCATGAAGCCCGTCAAGCCCGATGGCAACGGCGTCTTCAAGCTTCTCCAGTGGGAGCCGCAGGCCGACGCCGGCGAGCCGAAGATGGCTGACGCCGCAGACCACGGCGGGGTGAAATCCCTTGAGATTAACCTAGATAAGCCCGACCGCGTCGTCGCCTCCTGGCGTTCGCGGGTGCTGCTAGACGCGGGCAAATACCGCTTCGAGGGCAAGGTCGCCACCAAGGGCGTCGTGCCGCTGAAGGAGCCGACGGGCGAGGGTGCGGGACTACGCGTCTCCGGCTCCTCGCGCCCGAATCAACTCAGCGGCGACAGCGACTGGAAGAAAGTCTCGTTCGAGTTCGATGTGCCTGCCCCCGACACCGAGGTCACCCTCGTCTGCGAACTCCGCGCCGAGAAGGGCCGCGCGTGGTTCGACCTCGGCTCCCTGCAGTTGGTGCGGCAGAACTGAGGGCCGGGAGTGAAGAGTGGAAGAGTGGAAGAGTGGAAGGGTGAACTGTGCGTAGTCCCCGAGCATGTCGGAGCAAAGACTCTTCAACCCTTCGGCTCTCCCCTCCCTACCTCTTCGGATTCATCAGCGCCTTCTTCTTCTCCTCGGACAATGGCGCTTGCTGAATCCACGCCCGCGCCGCCCGCTCGTCCACGTTCATCCAGTTCCGCGCGACGTTTTCGATTTGGTAAGTGTTGCGGTTCACTTGCCCCGGCTGGTTGCCAGCGGACGCGTAGAGTTCCATCGCCCACCGCGCCGCGAGCGCCGGCTCCTGATACGAGGCTTGGTTGAGAAACGACTCCGCCGCCTTGTCGCGCGACTTGCCGGCGGGCAGCGACTCCAGCCACTTGCTCGCGCCCTGCGGATCGTTCTGCGTCCAGCCGGACACCACGCTGCTGATCGCGCTGTCGCGCGTCTGGCCCTCCGGGAAAGCGCCCACCCACGCCGCCGCGCCGGCCGGGTCTTGAGACGACCAAGCGCTCACGGTGGCGAGCGCCGCATTGTTCTGGTCCTTGCCCACCGGCAATGTCGCTACCCACGAGGCCGCCTCCGTCGGCGAGTTCTGCGCCCAACCCTGCGCGACACTGCGGAGCAGGTTCCCGGACGCGTCCGTCGTGCCCAGGCTCACCGCCCATTGCGCGGCGGCCTTCGGGTCGTTCTGCGCCCACGAGCTCGCCACCGACGAGAGCGCGCTGGTTTGTGCTCCGCCCGTCGGCAGCGCCATGGCGAACGCCGCCGCCGCCGCTGGATCATTCTGCGCCCACGTGCTCGTGACGCTCTGCAAAGCGTTGTCCCGCGCCCGGCCCTCGGGCAACTGCTGCGCCCACTCCACCGCGCCCTTTAAGTCACTCGCCGCCCAGATCGCCGCGACGTTGCCGATGGTGTTCTGCTGGCCTTGCTCCGGCGGGAGGTTCTTCACCCACTCCGCCGCGCGCTCCGGGTCCAGCTGCGCCCACTGGACCGCGACGTTGATGGACAGGTAACTTTTTCGCGAGCCACCGGCCGGCATCGCCTCCAGCCACGCCGCCGCCGCCGCCGGGTCGCCGTAGCTCATGCTCTGCACGACGTTTTGCAACGCGTTGTTCCGCGCCTGGCCGGCGGGCAACGCCTGCACCCACTCCAGCGCGCCCTTCGAGTCCGTGTTCGCCCACGACGACGCGATGTTCTGGAGCAGGTTGTTCTTCAGTTGGCCCGACGGCAGGCCGTTCACGTAAGCCGACGCCGCCTGCGGGTCGCGTCGCGCCCACTCGGTGCCGAGCGATTGCATCGCCCGGTCGCGCGACTTGGGGTCGGTCAAACCCTGCGCCCACGTCAGCGCGCCGTTGAGGTCGGTCTGGCCCCAGGTGGAGGCGATGGTCCCCATCGCCTCCTGCTGGGCCGCGCCCTTGAGAGTCAGCGCGAGTTGCGCGGCGGCCTGCGGGTTTTGGTTGGCCAATTCGCCCAGCACCGCGCGCGTCGCGTTACGCTTGGCGGTGCCCTCCGGCAAGCCCTGCGCCCACGCCTGCGCGCCGGGCAAATCTTTCGTCGCCCACTGTTGCGCGATGCTGCTGATGGCTTGGTCGCGGTCACGCACCGGAAGTTGCAGCGCGCGGGCTGCTGCTGCTGCGGGGTCCGTCTGCGCCCATGCGTTGAAGATACCGGAAACCGAACTCCCGTAGTCGTATTGCGAATAGCCCTTAGGCAACTTCGCGTGCAACTCCAGCGCACGCTCCGGCGAGCGCTGCGCCAGCTCGGGCAAAATCGCCGCCCACGCCGTGCGCTGCTCGTCGGGATTCTTCAACCCTGCCACCGCCGCAATCGCCCCCTCCACATCACGCCGCGCCCAGCCATTGAACACCGCACTGACGGCCATCTGCCGCTCGTTCGGGCGCGTGAGGCCCAGCGCGTAAGCCAGCGCCGCCGCCGGGTCCGCCTCCGCCCAGCGCGGCATCAGCGTGGTGAGGATGGCGATGAAAGGCCGCTGCGAACTCTGGCCCTTGAGCTGGGCCAGCACCTCCGGTATGTCCGCCGGGGTAAGGTGCTGTGCCGCTTCGAGGACGCTCTGCACGACGCGCATCGCATTCGGGTCGGACATCGCCTGTCGCAGCTTCGCGATGATGTCATCGAGCGAGCGCGGCGCGTTGCTGGCCGCCGTGTTCGCGCGAGCCGTGTCGGAGTTGCGCGATTCCTTCGCCGCCTTCTTCGCGATGGCGGGCGTTGGCGCAGTGGAGGATGGTGATGAGATTGTTTTGCTGGCCGTCGGTGCGGCAGGCGGGCCGCCCCGCCCCGCGAAATAGCCACCCGCCAGCCCGACAGACAACATGCACGCGCCAACGACAAACGGACGAGCTCCGGTGGAAGACATGGCAGCAGCCTAGCGAATTCTGCGACTCCCACAATCCTAGTTTGCATACATGTTATGCCGAACTTTGAACCTTGAATTTTGAACTCTCTGCCCGACCATAACCACGTGCGCGTCCACTTCCTCCTCGGCCCTTCCGGCAGCGGCAAGACATGGCGCTGCCTCGACGAAATCCGCGGGGAGTTGAAGAGCGCGCCTGACGGCCCGCCGCTCCTTTTGCTCGCGCCCAAGCAGGCGACCTTCCAGTTGGAGCGCCAACTCCTAGATGATCCCAAGCTCGCCGGCTACTCACGCCTGCAAATCGTTTCCTTCGACCGTCTCGCGCACTGGCTCCTCGAAACCTTCGCCACCGTCCCCGAACTCCTCGACGACGAGGGCCGCGTGATGGTGCTGCGCGCGTTGCTCGCCCGCGAGCAACCCGCGCTCCGCGTCTTCCGCGCCACCGCGCGTCTGCCCGGCTTCGCGCGCCAACTCAGCCAGCTCCTCCGTGAGTTCCAGCGCCACCAACTCACGCCCGCCCGTCTCGCCCGCCTCGCCGAGCGTTGCACGGAGAACGCCCCGCTCCGCGACAAACTCCACGACCTCCACCACCTGCTCCGCGCCTACCACGAGTGGCTGGAGCAGAGCCAAACTCAAGACGCCGACCAGTTGCTCGACCTCGCCACCGCGAGGGTCGCGGATTCCGCATTCCGCATCAGCGGCTTGTGGCTCGACGGCTTCGCCGAGATGACGCCTCAAGAAATGGATTTGCTCTGCGCCGTGCTCCCGTTCTGTCGCAACTCCACACTCGCCTTCTGCCTCGACCCGCAGGCTTCGGATTCCAAGAGTTGGCTCTCCCTCTGGTCCACCGTCCGCCGCACTTACGGCGATTGCATCCAACGCATCAAGGCTTTGCCAAACTGCGAAGTGAGCACGGAAGAGCTGCCGCGCGACCCCGCGCACAGCCGTTTCCGTGGCAACCCAACCCTCGCTGAACTCGAGGCCAACTGGACTGCGCCCGCCGCCCGTGCCGGCCACTTCCAGTCGCCGGCACTTCGCCTCGCCGTCTGCGCCCACCCCGAGGCTGAAGCCACCCATGCCGCCCGCGAAATCCTCCGCCACGTCCGTGCGGACGGACGCTTCCGCGACTGCGCCGTCATCCTCCGCACGCTCGATCACCATCACACTGCGCTGCGCCGTGTGTTCACGCGCTACGGCATTCCCTTCTTCCTCGATCGCCGCGAGCCCGTCGCTCACCACCCGCTCGCCGAGTTGACGCGCTTCGCCCTGCGCACGCTCGCCTACGGCTGGCAGCCCAACGATCTTTTTGGTGCGCTCAAGTCCGGCCTCGCCCACGACCGCGACGCCGACATTGACTGGCTGGAAAACCATGCCCTCGCCCACGGCTGGCGCGGCACGCAATGGCTCGAACCACTCGCCCTCGCAGAACCCAAGTTCGACCTTCAGCGCGCCGAGCAACTCCGCTCCCGCCTCACCGCGCCGTTCCGAAAGCTCTCGGACCAATTAACCACATTCGCGAACGACGCCACCCGTGCGCCTTCAACCATTTCCGGATCCTCCCTTGCCGCAGCCCTCCGCGCTTTCTGGGATGACCTCGCCATCGAGTCCCGCCTGCAATCCTGGGACGACGCCCTTGCGCGTGCGGGGGACACTCCTGTCCCTCGCGCCATCCACGCCACCGTCCTGCGTCAGATGCACACGTGGCTTGAGAATCTGGCGCGCGCCTTTCCCGCGAGCGCACCCGCTCTGCCGCTCCGTGAATGGCTGCCCATCCTCGAAGCCGGCCTCAGCTCCCTCTCCGTCGGCGTCATTCCTCCCGCGCTCGACCAGGTTCTCATCGGCACCATTGACCGCTCGCGCAACCCCGAGTTGCAACTCGCGCTCGTGCTCGGGCTGAACGAAGGCATCTTCCCCGCCCCGCCCACGCCGCCGGTCTTGCTCACCGACACCGAGCGCGACCTGCTTTCCGCCCACGACGCCCGTCTCGGTCTCGACCCGCGCGCGCAGATTGCGCACGAACGTTACTTCGCCTACATCGCCTGCACCCGCAGCCGCGCGCGTCTCGTGCTGAGTTGCAGTGCCGCCGGCAACAACGGCAAGCCGCTCCACCCCTCGCCCATCTTCGCGCACGTCCAGCAACTCTTCCCCGGCCTCGAACTGGAAAAAGTCCCAACCACGCACGACTGGCGCGAAGCTGAGCACACGGAGGAATTGCTCGAACCCATCCTCGCTGGAATGCGGATTGCGGATTGCGGATTACGGAATCCCGAGGCCACCAAGCCTCGCGCCAGCGTCTTGGACTGCGGCGACCCTCCGCCACTTTCGGACCCTCTCCCGCTGGGAGAGGGGACAGCCCCCCATTCCCTCACCTCGCTCCCCGCCATCATCCCCGTCATCGCCCGCTGGCGCGAAATCTCCGCATCCCGGACCATCACCACCCTTTCCCCCGGCGCCGTCGCCGCGCTCTACGAACGCGAACTCCACACCTCTGTCAGCAAGCTCGAGCAGTTCGCCGAGTGCCCCTTCAAGTTCTTCGTCGCCGCCGGCCTGCGCGCGGAGGAACGCAAGAAATTCGAGGTGGACCACCGCGAGCGCGGCAGCTTCATCCACCGCTTGCTCGATGAATTTCACCTCCGCGTCACCGCAAGCAATCGCCGCTGGCGCGACCTCTCGCCCGCCGATGCCGCCGAACTCGCCGCGCGCGTTGGTGAAGACCTCCTCGCAAGCCCCGAGTTCACGCTCTTCGCAGCGGATGAATCCCGCCGCTTCGCCGCGCACACTCTCATCGCCAGTGCGCAACGCCTGCTCGCTGCGCTTGTCGGTTGGATGCCCGCATACGCCTTCGACCCCGCCGCGGTGGAACTCGGCTTCGGCCTCCCTGGCAGCCGGATGCCCGCGTGGCGACTGGAACTGCACGACGGACGAGCGCTCTCTCTGCGCGGACGCATTGACCGCGTGGATCTCTTGCACGACGAGAAGTCCGGCGAGACTCTCGCCGTCGTCGTGGACTACAAGAGCAGCCCCAAGAAGCTCGACCCGCTCAGAATCAAGCACGGCCTCCAGCTTCAACTCCTCGCCTATCTCAATGTCCTTACGTCGGCTCCTGCAACGCATCGTCCCGTCGGCGTATTCTACATCCCACTTCACGGCGCAGCCGGTTCCACCGGCGAGCGCACCGGGATTCTTTGTGAAGACGAAGCTGCCCGTCGCGCCACCTACGAGCACGTCGGCCGATTCGACCTTGCGCACCTCCCTCACCTCGATTCCCGCGCGCGCGACCTGCCGAGCGGCCAGTTTCGCTACTCGTTCAAGAAAGACGGGACCTTGAGCAAACGCAGCTCCGACGCGCGGCCCACCGATGAGTTCGCAGCGCTGCTCACTCAAGTCGAAGCCAACCTCCGGAGCCTCGGCGAAGCCATCTTCGCGGGCAAAATCTCAGTCTCCCCCGTCCGCCTCAGCGCCAGCGAAAAAGCCTGCGACCGTTGCGACTACCGCCCCATCTGCCGTTTCGACCCGTGGACGCAGTCCTACCGCACACTGGCAAAATCCGTCGCGGAGGAGGAAGAACCGTGAGCGCCTTCACCCTCGCCCAACAGTCTGCCATCGCCGCGCGCGGCAACGTGCTTATCATCGCGGGTGCGGGCACCGGTAAGACGCGCACACTCATCGAGCGATGCCTGCAACTGCTGCGCGATGGCGTATCCCTCGACCGGTTGCTGCTCGTCACCTTCACTGAGGCCGCCGCCGCCGAGATGCGCGCCCGACTGCGGAAGGCACTGCAAGACGAGTTGCAGAAGGCACCGGTTGGTGACGCCGACATCCTTGCGGAACAACTCGCACTCCTCGACACCGCTCAAATCTCCACGCTGCACAGCTTCTGCCTTCGGCTTGTCCGCGAGCACTTCCATCACCTCGCGATTGACCCGCAGCTTGTCATTCTCGACGAAGGCCAGACCCGCCCGCTCTCCCGCGACTGCCTCACCGCGCTGCTCGAAGAGCACTACGCCGGCCGCCATCCGCACAGCGCCGCCGTCCAGCAACTCATCCGCCGAGCCGGTCGCGGCAGCGATGAGCATCTCCGCGAGCTTGTGTGGAAACTTCATCGTTACACGCAAACCCTGCACGACCCGGAGGCGTGGTCTGCGAAGCAGCTCTCCGTATTCCGGGAAGAAAAGCCAACGCAGTGGCGCACCTGGCTCTACGCGGAGATCGACGAGTGGCACAAGGAATGGCTTCCGGTCCTCGCCACCGCGCCCGACGTGCCCACGCTCAATCTGGCGGGTGCTGCGCTGCGTGCCGTGACCACCGCCCGTGCGGGCGTCTTGCAGGGGCCGACCGATTCGGACGGGGCGACGATTGAAAGTCGCCGGCACGAGGTTCAGTTGTCGGTTGGCCTCACCGCCATCCGCGCCGCCGACAGCACCGACAATTGGGCACGCAAGAAAGGAAAGCTACGCCTTCCCTTCGAGAAGTTCTTCGAGGAGGCGGAATTCTTCCTCGCGTTGCTTGCGCCCGCCCCCCGTGTTGGTGATTTGCAATCGCCGTCCATTCCCGCTCGCCCCCCTGCTTCGCCGCTCGCCCAGGATTGGGGATGGTGCCGTCACGAAATGGCCGCGCTGGTGCAGCTAGCGCAGCAGTTCAGCGCGCGCTTCGCCGAGGCGAAGCGCCAGCTTGGCGGCGTGGACTTCTCGGACCTCGAGCAGTTCGCCCTGCGCCTCCTGCGCGACGATGCGACCGGCGTTGCTCGTCATTGCCGCGCGCACTTCACACACGTCTGCGTGGATGAGTATCAGGATATCAACGCCGCACAGGATGCCATCCTTCGCCTCGT
>SIBB01000029.1 GCA_009695395.1 Pedosphaera sp.
GGCGAAGTTGGTCGCCTTCGACGTGCTGTTCGGCGAGCTTCGCCATGATCATCCACCGGTGGTCCTCTCCACCAACGAGGTGCCGTTGTCCTCCGATGAGTTTTTCGCCAGACGGGTCCGCGAGGCAGGGAACGTGGCACTCGCCACGAGCGAAAATCTGGCTCCAGCGCCGCTGTTCATGGGCAGCCCGCGAGTCTTGGGGGATATTTCCATGGAGAAGGATTCGGACGGCGTGCTGCGTCGCGCGCGGGCTTTTAAGGTGCTGAGATCATGGCACACGGTCATTGAGCGCTACGCCTCGCGCTACGGGTTTGACCCGAACAAAGCCATCGCGGGCGGTGCTGAGTTGCTCAAGGTGGGGACGACCACCAAGGTGTTGGTGCAAATCCCGCTGGATGCGGAGAACACCTACGACATTAGCGCGTTCAAGGCGAACTTCGAGGACCTCCCGCCCGCCCGGTTTTCAATGCGGGGCAAGGCCTACCGCGATCAGCGGGTGTGGCACATGGGCATCGTGATGGCGGCAGCCGAGTTGGGTTTGGATCTTGAAAAGGCGAAAATTGACTTGGCGGCGGGCCGCATTTTTCTGCGGGGAACCAACGGTGTTCATCGGGTCATCCCGGTGGACAAGGAAGGCCGCTTCCATGTGGACTGGAGCATGAAGGAGGACGATGACCGGCTCACGAGCCTGAACATCTCTGGGTTCCTCCGCAGCGAGAAGAAACGGCGCGACGGAGCGGGGGCTGAGATCGTGTCCGCTGTGAAAGGCAAGGTGCTAGTCGTCGGCTCCCTAGCCACTGGCAATGATCTGACTGATCGGGGTGCGACACCGATCGAGAACAACGCATTCCTCGTGGCCAAGCATTGGAACGTCGCCAACTCCGTGATCATGGACCGCTTCATCACGCGCAGCCCGCTATGGCTGGAACTTCTGGCTGCGGTTGTCATGGGCGTGCTCGCAGCCGGGCTGACATGGAAGCTTCACGCGCCATGGCCGACGCTGGCGGTGATTGGGATCGTCGTCGGCTACGTGTTCCTTGCCCACCATGTGTTTGTGGAATACCGCTACTGGATTCCCATCGTCCTGCCTGTGGCTGGGGCGATGCTGCTCAATCACGTCGCCTTGCTCACCTACAGCATTGTCTTCGAGCAGCGGGAGAAGCGCCGCGTCACGAGCGTTTTCGCCAAGCTCGTTTCCCCCAACGTTGTCAGCCAGCTTCTCGGACGCGATGTCATCAAGCTGGAGGGCACGCGCGAGCACATCACCGTCTTCTTCGCCGACGTGCGCGGTTTCACGCAGCTCACCGATGTGAATCAAACTCACGCTGAGAACTTCGTGCGGGAGCATAATCTCACCGGCGCGGCGGCGGAAGCCCACTTCGACAAGAACGCCAAGGACACGCTCGAGACAGTGAACCTCTACCTAGCCGCCATCGCCGATCAGGTCAAGAAACACAATGGCACGCTGGATAAATACATCGGCGACTGTGTGATGGCCTTCTGGGGCGCGCCCACGCCGAACGAACAGCACGCTGTCTCC
Source organism: Pedosphaera sp. (assembly GCA_009695395.1). Classification (GTDB taxonomy): domain Bacteria; phylum Verrucomicrobiota; class Verrucomicrobiia; order Limisphaerales; family SXTU01; genus SXTU01. The sequence continues at coordinate 1,541 of SIBB01000029.1, forward strand.
TGCGTGCGCGCCGCGATGGACGCGCAGATCGCCATGCACCTCATCAACGTCCGACGGGCAGCTGATAACCGACGGTTCGAGGAGGAGAATGTCCGGCGGGTAGCGGCGGGACAGCAGCCGCTCAACCTGTTGCCGCTCCTTGCGCTTGGCACGGGCATCAACACTGGCACCGCCATCGTGGGGATGATGGGGTCCGAGGCGCACATCATTAATTACACCGTTTTCGGGCGTGAAGTGAACCTCGCCAGTCGCCTTGAGAGCCTCTCTGGCCGGAGCCGCATCATCATCGGCGAGGCGACTTTCCGCGAGTTGGAGAAGTTCGACATGGAACTGGGGGTCTTGTGCGTCGAGCTGGAGTCAGTGACGCCCAAGGGTTTCTCCATGCCCGTCCGCATTTGGGAAGTGCCGTGGAGAAAATTTCTCCCGCCCGGCACGCCGGAGCTTCCATCCGCCGAGGCCAAACGGGAAAAAGCAGACGCCTGAATCTTCGTAGAAGAGGTCCACTTTGCGCGTTTCGACACCTCCCCGTCCTCGTCAGTCCCGCTCCGCCTGCCAGCGCGCCACGAGCTGCTGCGGCAATCCCAAGTGGTCCAACACCCGTGCCACCACTGTGTCCACCACTTGCTCCACCGTTTGCGGACGCGTGTAGAAAGACGGATTCGCCGGCAGGATTGTCGCACCCGCGAGCAGCAGCAGCTCGAGGTTCTTCAAGTGGACCAAACTCAAGGGCGTCTCGCGGGGGACGAGGATGAGCTTCTTGCGCTCCTTGAGCATCACATCCGCCGCGCGCAGCAGCACGTCGTCGCTGATGCCGTGCGCGATGCGGCCCAGCGTGCCCATGCTGCAGGGGATGACCACCATCGCGTCGAACGGGTTCGAGCCGCTGGCGAACGGGACGTTCATGCTCTTCAGCCCGTGCTGCACCGCGCCCGCCGGCAGCCGCAGCCCGGCGGGCAATTCCTCCGCGAGCACCGCGTGCGCGTAGTTGCTCAGGACGACGTGGACCTCGTGCGCGCGGGCATCGAGGTTGTCCAATAACCGCTGCGCGTAGAGCGACCCGCTCGCGCCCGTGATGGCGATGACGATTCTCAAGTGCCGGAAATATGTCGGTGCGCGCGACGAGCGGCAAGTCGCGCGATTATCCCGTTGCCTTCAACTTGGCCGCTTCGCAAACTCCGGACATGCAACTTGTGGTGAGCACCCTTCCGCTGGTTGGTTCAAAAGCCGTCTAACTTGCTTTGTGAACCTGCTCCCCCTGCTTCGCTTTTCCCGCCCAGCCCTCGCTTTCACATCCGTTCTGGTTGCGGTCGTGCTGAGTGGCTGCGGCGGTCCGGCGAAGAAATCATCCGCCACCGGCCCGCGTCTGATGCCCGGAACCACAGGGGCGAGCCGCCCGCCCTCACCCGCCTACCAGCCGCCCCGCGTCGTCACACCGCAGCCACCGCCTCCCGTCTTCCAGCCACGGCCTCAATACACGCCGCCGACCGTCGTCCCCCAGCCCGTTCCGCCGACGATTCCTGTCCAACCCGCCGCTCGCCCGCAGTGGATTCCGTTGCAGAGTTGGGCCGCGCAAATGGGCCTGCCCGCGCCCGTGCGGGTCAGTGCCACCGCGTTCCAAATCAAGTCCGCAGCCGGTGCGTTCCAGCTCACCCTCGGCACGCGTGCGGCGAGCTGGAATGGCTACAAGTTCCACCTCGGCTTCGCGCCGGCTGCGACCAATGGCGTGCCGTTCATCCACAGCCTCGACGCCGACAAGAACCTCGCCCCGCTCCTGCAGGTCAACCGCCCCGTTCAGCGCGGCCGCGGCGTCATCGTGCTCGACCCCGGCCACGGAGGCATCGATGTCGGCACCAAGAGCGTGCTCGGTAACTCCTTCGAGAAGAGCTACACGCTCGACTGGGCGATGCGCCTCAAACCGCTCCTCGAAGCGCGCGGCTGGAAGGTCGTGCTCACCCGCACCACTGACCGCACCGTCGAGCTGACCGAGCGCGTCCTCATCGCCGAGCAGCAGCAGGCCGACATCTTCATCAGCCTGCACCTGAACGCCGCCGCTGCCGGAGCCGCGGGTCTGGAGACCTACTGCCTCACCCCCGCGGGCATGGCCTCCACCCTCACGCGCAACTACGCCGACCCGGCGAACGTCGTGCTGCCCGGCAACTCGCAGGACTTTCAGAGCCTTCACCTTGCGATGCGCGTCCACCGCTCCTTGCTCCAAAACATCGGCATGGCCGACCGAGGTGTGCAACGCGCCCGCTTCATGGCCGTGCTGAAAACTCAGCAACGCCCCGCCATCCTCATCGAGGGCGGCTACCTCTCCGACCGCAACGAAGCCAAGAACATCGCCAGCCCCGACTACCGGCAGAAGCTCGCCCTCGCCGTGGCGAAGGCGTTGGAGTAAATCTCATGCAGTGGCAGCAAGGTGAACATACCCTGACCGACGAGACCGCTCACCTCGATCTTGCCGCCGTTGTCGCGCTGCTGCGTTCGACATACTGGGCCGCCGAGCGTCCGGCGGAAGTCACCGAGCGCAGTCTCCGCCACTCGCTGAACTTCGGCCTCTTCCACGGCGCGGAACAAATCGGCTTCGCCCGCGTCGTGACCGACTGCGCGACCGTGGGCTACCTCTGCGACGTGGTGATTGCGGAAGGCCACCGGGGCCACGGCCTCGGCAAGTGGCTGCTCACCTGCATCCTGGAACACCCTGAATTGCGCGGCTGCCGCATCGACCTCTTCACCAAGGACGCGCAGGAGTTCTACCGCGCCTTCGGCTTCGGCCCTCACAAATACAGCAGCCTGGTGCGGTATCCGCAGTGAAGGAGCGCGGACGTCTACGTCCGCGTTTCATCGGGCTGCGGACATGGGAGTCCGCGCTCCGAGCACTTCCTCCACCGCCTCGTGGAGCGCCCCGACCATCCGCCGCACCTGTGCCGCCGTCGTGCAGTAAGGCGGCATCAGCACTACCACGCTCCCGATGGGCCGCGTCAGCACTCCGCGCCGCGCCATCGCCTCGCACACACGGATGCCCGCGCGCTCCGCGAGCGCGAACGGCTCCCGCGTCCGCCAGTTGCGCACCAACTCCACGCCCGCCGCCAAGCCCACCTGCCGCACATCGCCCACGTTGGGCAGCGACCAGAGCGACTTCAGCTCGCGCCGCAAATCTCCCTCCAGACGCGCCCGCGCCTTGACCGACGCTGCGCCCGCCAGCAAATCCAAACTCGCCAGCCCCGCTGCCGCACCGAGCTGGTTGCCCGTGAAACTGTGTCCGTGGAAGAAGGTCTTAAACTGCTCGTATTCCCCCAGGAACGCATCAAAGACCGCCTGCGTCGTCAGAGTTGCGGCCATCGGCAGGTAGCCGCCGGTGAGCCCCTTCGCCAGCGCAAGGAAGTCGGGGGCTACGCCCTCGGCGTGCGAGGCGAAGAGGATTTCCGATTTCCGATTTCCGATTTCCGATTGTCTAGGCGAGCGCGGCACCCTCGGCAAATCGGCAATCGGCAATCGGTAATCGCCAATCCCAGTCCTCCCAAACCCCGTCATCACCTCGTCCGCCACGAGCAGCGCGCCGTGGCCGCGCGCGATGTCCGTCACGCGCTTCAGCCAGCCAGCGGGCTGCGGAATCATCCCCGCCGCGCCTTGCATCAACGGCTCGAAGACAAACGCCGCGTAGTCGTTCCCGCGCTTGCGGGCCGTCGCGCACTTCGCCTCCACTTTGCCCACGCACTCCCAGTTGCACTTCCGCGTCTCGCGTGCGTCCGTCCGCTCCGGCTTGGCGCGGTTGAAGGGACAGCGGTAGCAATACGGCGACATCACTTGGTCTGTCTTGAAGAGCAGCCCCCCGTAGGCTTTGTGAAAGAGGTCAATGTGCCCAAGGCTCACCGCCCCGACGGTGTCGCCGTGATACGCGCCCGTCAGCGAGAGGAAGCGCGGCTTCGACTTCGGCCCGCGTGTGCGCCGCGTGAACTCGTAGGCCAGCTTCAGTGCGACCTCCATCGCGGTGGACCCGTCATCGGAGAAAAACACTTTGGAGAAATGCGGAGTGACTGCGCTCGACGCCCCCCTTGATTCCGCATTTGCCAGCTGCACCAGCTTCTCCGCCAGCAAGCTCGCCGGCTCATTCGCGAAGCCCAGCGCCGAGCTGTGCGCAATCTTCCCGAGCTGCCGCTTCAGCGCCGCGTTCAGCTTCGGATGGTTGTGCCCGTGGAGGTTCGTCCAGATGGAGGAGTTCGCATCGAGATACTCGCGCCCGTGAACGTCCCGCAGCACCGCGCCCCGGCCCGACGTGATGACTATCGGCTCGCGGCGCAGCCAGTCGCGCATCTGCGTGAAGGGATGCCAGACGTGCGCATGGTCGAGTTGGGCGAGCTTATGCATTTCCGATTTCCGATTTCCGATTTCCGATTTCCGACAGCGTGTCGGCGAGCGACGCCAAGTCCTCCGCCGTGTGCTCCGCCGAGACGGTGAAGCGCAGCCGGGCCACGCCGCGTGCCACTGTCGGGAAACGAATCGCCGGAACAAACACCCCCGCCTCGCGCAGCGCGGCGGACAGCGCCACCGCCCGCGCTTCCGCGCCCACGACCACCGGCACAATCGGCGCGCGCACTGCCGACGGCGGGAAGCCTGCGCCGATGAGCACGCGCTTCAACTCTTCGACAAACCGCCACAGCCGTTGCCGCCGAGTCTCGCCCTCCTGCGATTGGATGATGGCCAACCCCGCCCTCGCCGCGGCCGCGGCCGCCGGCACCGGGGCCGTCGAGAAAATAAAACTCCGCGCGCGATTCACCAGCAGGTCCACCAGCTTGCGACTCCCGCAAATCGCGCCGCCCGCTGCGCCCACGGCCTTGCCCAGCGTCGCCATCTGAATCTCGACCCGGCCCGTCAGCTCGAACTCCTCCACCAACCCGCTCCGCTGCGCGCCGAACAGACCCGTCGCGTGCGCCTCGTCCACCATCAGCCACGCGCCGTGCCGCTCCTTCAGCTCGACGATGTCCCGCAGCGGGGCGAGGTCGCCGTCCATCGAGAAAACGCTTTCGGTCACCACAAGGATTCTTGCTGACCGCTGACCGCTGGCCGCTCCCTGCTTCCCCGCCCACTTCAGCTTCGCCTCCAAATCGTTCAAGTCGTTATGCCGGAAGACACGAAGTTTCGCGCCGCACAACTTCGCCGCGTCCACGATGCAGGCGTGGACCAACTTGTCCACGATGAGCACATCGCCCTTGCCCAGCAGCGCAACGATGGCTCCCTGTGCCGCTGAAAAACCCGTGGAAAAAGTCAGCGCCGCCTCCGTGCCCTTGAACGCCGCGAGCGCTTCCTCCAACTCGTGATGCACCGCCAGCGACCCGCACACGAGCCGCGACGCGCCGGAGCCAGCGCCGAACTTCTCGACGGCCTTCACGGCTGCTTCCTTGAGCGCAGGGTGCTGTGCGAGACCGAGGTAGTCGTTGGAAGAGAAGTTCAGCAGCTCGCGACCGCCTATGTTTGCCCGAGTGCCCGGCGCGGACTCGACGCGCCGCAGTTCACGTAGCAATTCCGCCGCGCGCAAGGCGGAGAGCTCGGCGGTGAGTTGCTGGTTGAAGTCGGACACGGCGCGCAGCGTAACAGCGTGGCGCATGGCGGCAAAGCCTCCCGTGAGAGATGGTGTGAGCGGGGCGCGTCCGCAAGCGCCGCTTTCCGCTACGCCTTGAACGCTTCCTTCGCCCACGCGTCTTTCAACGTGAGGGTGCGGTTGAAGACGAGTTTAGGGTTGGGAGTTGAGAACTGAGAGTCCGAATCGAGGCAGAAGTAGCCGATGCGCTCGAACTGGTAGCGCGCCTCCGGCGTGGCACCTTTTAAGGACAGCTCCAGCTTGGCGGTGATGACTTCGAGGCTCTTGGGGTTGAGCACCGTCTTGAAGTCGCGGCCATCTTTCTCCGGTTCGGCTTCGGTGAAGAGACGGTCGTAGAGGCGCACCTCGCTGTCTACGGCGTGCGCGGCGCTGACCCAGTGGAGGGTGCCTTTGACCTTGCGGGCAGCGGTCGGGCCGCCAGTCTTGCTGTCGAGGTCGGCGGTGCAATGGAGCTCGGTGACATTCCCGGCGGCGTCTTTCACGACCTCGTCGCACTTGATGATGTAAGCGTATTTGAGGCGGACTTCGCCACCGGGTTTCAGGCGGAAGAACTTCGGCGGCGGAACTTCGGCGAAGTCGTCGCGCTCGATGAAGAGCTCGCGACTGAAGGGAATTTTGCGTTTGCCGGCGGCCTCGTCCTCGGGGTTGTTGACGGCGTCAAGTTCCTCGGTCTGGCCGGCGGGGTAGTTAGTGATGACGACCTTGAGCGGGCGCAACACGGCGAGGCGGCGGAGGGCGCGCTTGTTCAAATCCTCCCGGATGGCGTGTTCATAGACGGCGATGTCGGTGACACTGACGAACTTGGTCACGCCCACGCCGATGGCGAAGGCGCGCAGGGCTTCGGGCGTCACGCCGCGTCGCCGAATACCGCTGATGGTGGGCAGGCGCGGGTCGTCCCAGCCGGTGACGACCTTGTCGTTCACCAGCGCGATAAGTTTGCGCTTGGAGACGATCATGTAGCTCGGGATGAGCTTGGCGAATTCGTATTGGTGGGGCAGGGCGCGGGGCAAATCTAGTGCGCCGAGAATCCAGTCGTAGAGCGGACGGTGGACCTCGAACTCGAGTGTGCAGATGCTGTGCGTGATGCCTTCGAGGTAGTCGCTCAGGCAGTGGGCGAAGTCATACATCGGGTAGATGCACCACTGGTCGCCAGTGTGGTGGTGGTCGGTGTGGCGGATGCGGTATAGCAGGGGGTCGCGCAGCCAGATGTTCGGCGCGGCCACATCAATCTTTGCCCGCAGCACGCGCGTGCCGTCGGGGAACTCGCCGGCTTTCATGCGGGCGAAGAGGTCGAGGTTCTCGGCGATGGAGCGGTCGCGAAAGGGAGAGGGCTTCGCGGTGCGCCGGTATTCGTCGGTGTCGTCGGGCGAGAGGTCGCAGACGAAGGCTTTGCCCTTTTCGATGAGCGTGAGGGCGTAGGCGTGGATTTGGGGGAAGTAGTCGGAGGCGTAGAAGGGTTCGAGGATTTCGGATTTCGGATTTCGGATTTCGGATTTGAGGACCGGTGCGAGGTGACAGTCCGATTTGCCATTCACGGTCTGCGCCGCCGGAGTCGCGCCTTTGGGCTTCAAGCCCAGCTTGTCATCCGCCCAGCCGGCGAGGAGCCAGTTCACGTCGGTCTGGATGCTTTCGACATACTCGACCTCTTCCTTCGCCGGATTGGTGTCGTCCATGCGGAGGTTGCACACACCGCCGAACTCGCGCGCGATGCCGAAGTTTAGGCAGATGCTCTTGGCGTGGCCGATGTGCAGGTAGCCGTTCGGCTCTGGCGGAAAGCGTGTGTGGATGCGCGGGTAGCGGCCCTCCGCGACGTGTTGCACAACGATGTCGCGGATGAAGTCACTCGGGGTGGGCGCGGGCTGTGCGGATGCGTCTGGATTGCTCATTCGATGTGGGCGGGACGGTAGCAAAGGCGTTCCGCGTGACGAAAGAGGATTCCCCGTGCCTCAATGCAAAGGCCGCGAAGGGCGCAACGGGGATTTGCATCGCCAGCCTCTGTATCCTTCGCGCCCTTCGCGTGAGGCACCTTCAAAACCAACACTCGACCTCGCCCTGCTCCGCGCTACAATAGTCTCGTCATGTCAACGATTGCGCCGTCCGCGCCTCCGCAGAAAATTAATCTCCGCCGACCCGAGATAATGTCCGCTGTGCAAGCGCAGGTGGAGTCGCACTACCGCAGCACGCTGGTCGAGCGCATCCGCGCCAACGGCAACGAACTCGCCGCCCCCGGCCTGACCATCAAACTCGCGAAGGAGTTCGGTTTTTGCTACGGCGTCGAGCGCGCGATTGACCTCGCTTACGCGGCCCGCCGCTCCTTTCCGCCGGAGAAGCCCATCTACCTACTCGGCGAAATCATTCACAACCCCGAGGTCAACGACCAGATTCGCAACCTCGGCATCCGCATGCTGGAGAACAAGCCGACGGACGTGGAGATGGCCGTCCTTCAGCGCGAGGACGTGGTCATCATCCCAGCGTTCGGCACGGAGGTCGCCACGCGGCGCAAGTTGGAGGAAAAGGGCTGCCTGCTCGTGGACACCACCTGCGGCGACGTGATGAGCGTGTGGAAACGCGTGCGCCAATACTCGAAGGACAGCGTCACGAGCATCATCCACGGCAAGGCCAAGCACGAGGAAACCAAAGCGACGACCTCGCAGGCGACGGCCTACGGCGCCGGCCATTACCTCGTCGTGTTCACCCTCGGCGAGACGGATTACGTCTGCGACTACATCTTGCACGGCGGGGACAAGGCGGAGTTTCTGGAGAAGTTCAAGGGCGCTTACTCGCCTGGATTTGACCCTGACCTCCACCTGCTGGCCGTGGGCGTTGCGAACCAGACGACGATGCTGCGCGGCGAGACCGAGGAAGTGCAGCGCCGCTTCAAGGCCGCCATGGAAAAGAAACACGGCACGGAGAAGCTGCCTGACCACTTCCGCTTCTTCGACACGATCTGCGGCGCGACGCAGGACCGGCAGGACGCGTTGGAGAAGCTACTTCACACCAAGCTCGACCTGCTCCTGGTCGTGGGTGGCTACAACTCGTCGAACACGTCGCATCTCGCCGAGATGGGTGAGAAGGTGCTGCCGACCTACTTCATCAAGAACGCCGCGAAGATGGAGTCCGCCGCGCTCATCCGGCACTGGAACCAGCACACGCACGTGGAAGAGACGACACCAAGTTGGCTGCCCGCCGGCACCATCACCGTGGGCATCACCGCTGGCGCGAGCTGTCCGAACAACCTGATCGAGGACACCGTTCGGCGGCTCTTCGAGTTGCGCGGGATCGCGGTGCAGGAGTTGGTGGCAAATTGAGTTTGGCAGGGGAATGGGTTTAAAAGTTCTCCAAGATTCTGATGTGTCCGACCCACTTGTCCCGCTCTTCAACCCTTAAACCCGCCCCAATGCCGTGCACCCGTGCAGAACTCGAAGCCCGCGAGCGGCAGTTCCTCGCGCCGTTCGCCCAGTTCTCCGCTGACACGCGCGGGCGCAAGCACAAGGAAACGCCGCCCGAGTGGCGCACCCATTTCCAGCGGGACCGGGACCGCATCATCCACTCGCGCGCGTTTCGCCGGCTGGAATACAAGACGCAAGTCTTCCTTAACGGCACCGGCGACCACCTCCGCACCCGGCTCACGCACACGATGGAAGTCGCCGGCATCGCCCGGAACATCGCGCGCGCTCTGCGACTCAACGAGGACTTGACCGAGGCCATCGCCCTCGCGCACGACCTCGGCCATTCGCCCTTCGGACACACGGGCGAGGAGACGCTCGACCGGCTCATGCGCAAGCACGGTGGCTTCGAGCACAACCGCCATAGCCTCCGCGTCGTCGAGGAGCTGGAGCAGAAGTATCCTGGGTTCCCCGGCCTGAATCTCTCGTGGGAAGTCCGCGAGGGATTGGTGAAGCACTACTCCGCCTACGACCATCCGAGCAAGCGACCCGGCTTCGACGCGAAATCCTCATCCCTCGAAGCGCAGGTTGCCAACCTCGCTGACGAAATCGCCTACTACAGCCACGACCTCGATGACGGGCTCGATGCAGGATTGCTCTCTGAGACAAAGCTCCGTCGGGACGTGAAGCTCTGGGCCGGAGCCGCACGCCGCACGAAGCGCGAGCACGGTGAACTGCCGGACGAGTGCCGCCGCTACTTCATCATCCGCTGCCTGATTGACGACCACGTGCGCGACGTGGTGGAGACGAGCGAGGCCAGCATCGCGGCCGCCGGAGTGAAGTCAGCCGATGCCGTGCGCCTGCATGCGAAGCCACTTATCCGCTACAGCGACGCGCGGCGGAAGCTCAACCTCGAGCTGCGGAAATACCTCTATCAAAACCTTTACCTCAGCGACGCCGTCCACGAGCCGCACGTGCGCGCGACGAAGATGCTGGAGGAGCTCTTCCGCCACCTGCTTGCACATCCAGCCCACACGGACACGTGGACAGGCAAGTGCGCGAAGAAGGAATGTTGGCCGCGCGCGGTGTGTGATTACCTCGCGGGGATGACCGACCGATTCGCGATGGAGGAACACCAGCGGTTGCTCGTCGGGAGTTAGCTACGGGTTGGCGGCCCGATACAGGTTGTTCCAGATGATGTCCACCCCGAGCTTTTCGTTGCCGTTGGCCTGCTGAGGAAGAACATTGTTGGTGTCTGTAAATGAGGAGTGCCCGTCCATATAAACAATGTTGCCACCCCTGCTGCTGTGCCGGACGGCAAAGCTGCGCCACCGGTTTGCGGGGTTCACAGAATTGAATTGTGGAGAAGTGTTTACCACCTCTCCAACGGGGTCGAAGACGCTGTCATACATCATTACGGTGCTCGTTGGCTTGATGATTTGCCCCATCCGAGGCATGTCAGGAAACGCGATATTTGGGCCTGTGACGCCGGCAGCGTCGGATTTTTTTAAGTCAATGTTCATTACGATGCTGAAGAATCCATATTGGCCACCATTCTGCGGGGGTTGGCCTTGCCGAGCTGCGGCACAGTGCCAGCTTTTGCCGCGTCCGTTTCCCGGAAAAGGGAGGCTGGCGGTGTTGTTGGCATAAACGGTCGATCCCGGAGATGTCCATTGAGAGTAGAGGGGTTTCTCACTCATGTAAGTTGGCAGGAGGCTAAACCAAGCGGCCGGGTCGGAAGGGTTTCCGCTCGTGCCCGCGACACCGTAGGTGCCTGCTGAACCCATGCCATCCCTCGGCATCTTGTCATCGTTGTCGCTGGCGTAAAGGTTCTGAGCAAGTCCCCATTGCTTCATTATGTTGAGACAACTGGTGCCTTTCGCCTTGTCCTTCGCCTTCGAAAGTGCCGGCAGCAGCATGCCCGCGAGAATCGCGATGATGGCGATGACGACGAGTAGTTCGATGAGTGTGAAGGCTTCACTGAATCTGCCGCGGAGGGTGTTAGCGAGCTGTTTCATTGGGTTGGTGGTTGTGTGTTCGCGGGCGTGGCAATGCTGACACGTAATTATTGGAACCTAGTCATGCGAGCCCGCGTCCGCAAGGGTCGTTTCGTTACGGGACTGTTAAACTTGTTTGGGATTTCCGTGGGCTGCCGCCCGCCGCGCGCGGCGTTGACACGGAGGGCAGGAAAAAGCTCTACTGGCGGAACTATGAAATGCCAGTTTCCATTGGTCGCCGCGCTCTGTCTCAGTGTCGCGGGTGCGTTCGCGGCGGATGAGGCGGTCGTCAAGGCCCCGCGCATCAACCTCCGCGGCCAACCCACCACCGGCAGCGAGGTTATCGCACAGCTCAAGCAGGGCGAGAAGATCACCGTGCTCGAGGAGATCATCCACCCCAAGCCTGCGAAGGGCGAGCCCGCCAAGTGGCTGCGCGTGGCACTGCCGTCGAATACGCCCGTGTGGGTCAGCACGCACTTTCTCACCAACGGTGCCGTTGCCGTGCCGCGCCTGAACGTCCGCTCCGGCCCGGGCGAGCACTTCAGCGTCATCGGTCGCGTGCCCAAGGGCACGGCGGTGAAGGAACTCCGCCGCAACGGCGACTGGCTCGAAATCGAAGCGCCCCTCAGCACCTTTGCCTACATCGCCGCCGACCTCGTCGTGCGCAACGCCGCTGCACCAGCGGATCCGGCCAATCCCTCTCATCTCGCTGGCGCCAAAACCGCACCAAAAACTTCTGGTAAGCAGATGGCCAAGGTCGCGCCCAAAGGCCCGCCCATCGCCGCGCCAGACACGAAGCCCACGTTGGATCCTGTGGAGGTCAAGCCTATCGCCCCTGCGCCGGTCGCGCTGCCGCCGGGTGTCGTCGCGAGCCGTCCGCCCCCCGTCGCCCCGCCGGCCCTCGTGCTCGCGCCTTCGCCGGTTCCGCAGTCCCCGCCTCCCGCTGGCGAATTGGTGAAGGTCGCGCCTCCCGCCGCGTTGACCGAGAACGTCCCGCCGCCGGTGGACCCATACCTCTCTACAGGCCGCTACAAGGTCGATCCGGAGCCTGCGCGCGGATGGTTCAAGAACTTGTTTTCTCGCAAGTCCGACGAAGCCAAATCCAAGTCTGTTCCCGTTGCTCCCAAGCCCGTCGTTGACGAAGGCCCGCTGCCCCTGCGCATCGTCAGCCGCGAAGGCATCGTCGCCCGCTCGTGGAACATCCAGTCGCCGAGCGACTGGGCCTTGCAGGATGCCGAGTCGGGTCGAGTCATCAACTACCTCTGGGCCTCCTCCACCAACATCCCGTGGGCCTCGCTCAAGGGCCGCACCATAGTCGTCACCGGCGAGGAGGCGCTCGACGTGCGCTGGCCCAACACGCCGGTGCTGAAGATCGAGACGCTCAAGACGGTGAATGAGTGAGCCGAGTGGAGCAGGATTGGGAGCAGGAAAAGCTCCGACACCAACCCAATCCTCCTGCTCGTAATCCTGAGCCTGCCAGCTCTCCGCATGACCAACCTCATTGACGGCCGCGCCATTGCCGAGCAACTCCACGCCGAGACCGCTCACCGCATCGCCGCCCTCAAGACCCGCGGCGTGCAGCCCGGCCTCGCCTTCGTCCGAGTCGGTGAAGACCCCGCGTCGCGCGTGTATGTCGGGATGAAGGAAAAGACCAGCGAGCGGCTCGGCATCAAGTCCACGACCACCGTCCTGCCCGAAGCCACCACGCAGGCAGAGTTGCTCGCCCTCATCGCCAAGCTCAACGCGGACACCAGCGTTCACGGCATCCTCGTGCAAGCCCCGTTGCCCGCGCACATTGACCAGCCGACCATCTTCTCCGCTGTCTCGCCCGTGAAGGACGTGGACGGATTCCACCCCGTCAACGTGGGCAAGCTCATGCTCGGCGACACGAGCGGTTTCATGCCCTGCACGCCCGCAGGCGTTCACGAGCTTCTCATCCGCAGCGGTGTGAAAATCGCTGGTGCGGAAGTCGTCGTGCTCGGTCGCGGCAATATTGTTGGCAAGCCGATGACCGCCATCCTTTGCCAGAAGGCGAAGCACGCCGACGCCACCGTCACGCTCGTCCACTCGCGCACACGGGACGTCGCTGCGCACTGCCGCCGCGCGGACATCCTCATCGCCGCGATGGGCGTCGCGCACTTCGTGAAAGCGGACATGGTCCGCCCCGGCGCCGTGGTGATGGACGTGGGCGTCAACCGCATCGCCGACCCGACCGCAAAGAACGGCTCCCGCCTCGTCGGCGACGTGGACTTCGCCGCCGTCCAGCCCATCGCCGGACGCATCACCCCGAACCCCGGCGGTGTCGGCCCGATGACTATTGCGATGTTAATGCAGAACACGGTCCGGGCCGCAGAGGTGGCGACGGGTGGGAAGAGCGCTTAGTAATTAGTCTTTGCCCGCTCTACCCAAAATTCTCTGTCTCCACTAATCATTCACCACTAGTTACTTTTCCAACCCATGAACGTCACCCGCATCCTCCCCGACCTCCAGTGCGCCCTCGTCTGCGAAGACGTGCGCCAGGAAGTGACCGGCAACTTCATCCTCATCGGCGTCACCGCGTTCATCCGCGTGCCGCAGGTGCCCATCACCGCCAGCCGCCTGTGCGTCTTCACGCGCTGGTGCGCGGGCGTGGGTAATTTCACCGAGACCGTGCGCCTCATCGCTCCGGACCAGACGACGATGATGCGCGAGTCGAAGGTGAAGTTTGCCCTGCAAGACCCGGCGCACAACGCGACGAACCTCTCTGTCTTCGCCCAGTTGGAGATTTCCGCAGGCGGCATCTACTACGTCGAGGTGCTCGTGGACGATGTGATGAAACTGCGTTTCCCGCTGCCCGTCGTCGTCGCCCCGCCCCAGCCGCAACCGGGGCAGCCCGCTTCCGCCGCTCCGCAGGGCGCGTGAGTCCGTGCGGGCGACTGTAAGTCGCCGGCACGCCGCTCCGCCTTGAACTTCCATTGCCCGCGAGTGTCGCCGCGTGGTTTCATCGGGCGACTTTGAGTGAGCCAACCAAACTGCCCGTCTGGCAGCCGCTGACCTTCAGCGGCGTCGCCGGCTTCGCGCGCGCGCGCTGGACGCGGCTCCTGCTCTTGCAGTCCATTGTTGCCGTCTTCGTCGCGGCCATCGTCGTTGTGCTCCTGAGCAAGTGCTGGTTCCCCGTCGTGACGCAGGCCGTGCAGGCACTCAGCGATTTCGGTTCGGTGCGCGGCGCTCGGCTGGCGTGGCCGAACGCGGAAGCCGTCGTGCTGGCAGAGAACCGTTTCCTCGGCCTCGTCGTGGATTTGGAGGAGAGCGGCAGCACCGGGCAGATTGCCGACCTGCAAGTGGAGTTCACCCGCGAGCGCATCAAGTTCGTGTCGCTCCTTGGCTACGCATCCTGCCCCTATCCCAGCGGTGTTGGCATCGAGATCAACCGGCACACGCTCGACCCGTGGTGGAACGCGTGGCGGCCCGCGTTCCTCTTCGGCGGTGCGTTCGCGACGGTTTTGTTTCTGTTCGCAAGCTGGTTCGCGCTGGCGGCGCTTTACGCGGTGCCGATGCGGTTGCTCGCATGGTTCGCGCGCCGCGCCGCGTCTCCGGGCAAGTGCTGGCGGATGTCGGCTGCGGCGTTGCTGCCCGGTGCAGCTTGGATGGGCGGCGCGTTGCTTCTCTATGCGCTCGGGCAACTCTCGCTCGTTGGGGTCGGCGCGGCATTCGGCCTGCACTTTTTAGTGGGCTGGGTGTATGTGCTCGGCGTGCCGTTCTGCCTCCCGAGGAAGGAGGGCGACGCGCCTGCGGCCGGGGCCAATCCGTTGGACTCT
>SIBB01000030.1 GCA_009695395.1 Pedosphaera sp.
GGTGGGCGCGCTCACGTCGAAGGATTTCCGGTTCCAGATGCGCGTCTGGTTTCTGAAAGAGACGAAGTCGCTCTGCACGAGCTGCGGCACCGGTTGCAACATCGTCGTCGGTTCGCGCGAAGAGAAGGTGTACCGCTACGAACCGCGCGAGAACGACGCGGTGAACTCCTCGTGGATGTGCGACTCCGGCCGGCTCAATTACAAGTGGATCAATCGCGAAGACCGGTTGAAGGACGTGCTGGTCCGCGGCCAAAAGTCCACATGGGCCGCGGCCACGAAAGAGATTTCGGAGAAGCTCGGCAAGGCGTCACAAGGCTCCGTCGCCATCGTCGGTTCCGCGCGACAGACGAACGAGGAACTTTATCTGCTCGCGAAGCTTGCGAAGAAACTCGGTGCCGTCACGGACTCCGTCCCGCGCGTCGGGGAAGGGGACAAGTTGCTCGTCAGCGCCGACAAGAACCCGAACACGAACGGCGCGAAGCTCACGGGAATCGCCGCGGCCGAGATCGGTTCCAACCTGAAGAAGATCGCCGACGGCATCCGCAGTGGTTCCATTAAAATGCTCGTCGTTTTCGGCGAGGACGTGACGAAGCACGGCATCGATGCGGACCTGCTCGTGAAACTCGAACTGCTCATTGTCAGCGACATTTTGCCCAATGCCACCACGGCCGCGGCGCACATTCTCCTGCCCGCCTGCGCCCACGCGGAGAAGCGCGGCACGTTCACGAACGTGAAAGGCCGCGTGCAGAAGTTCATGAAGGCCGTGGAGCCGAAGGGCGATGCGCGACCGGAGTGGGAGTTCCTGCATGAGCTGACGCATAATGTCACCGGCCAGAACGGATTCTCGAGTATCGAGGGGCTGTTCAACCAGATGGCGGCCGAGGTGCCGGCCTTTGCCAGGCTGACTTGGGCGGGTTTAGGCGACACAGGCAAGACGATTCAAATCTGATAGCGAACGATGGACTGGATCAACAATTTCGTTGGTGGACTGACGGCGGGGCAGCAGTTCGCGCTGTTCAGCCTGCTGAAGGTCGTGATCGTGATTTTTGGCGCGGTGCTGCCGATCGTGGCCTACGCCGTGTTGGTCGAGCGCAAGGTTTCGGCGTTCATTCAAGACCGCGTGGGGCCGAACCGCAGCGCGCCGTTTTTCGTGAAGTACCTGCCGGTGGTCGGGCCGTTCCTCGTGCGGCTCGGCATTTTCCAGCCGCTGGCCGACGGCCTGAAATTCATCCTGAAGGAGGACTTCACACCGTCGCACGTGCGCAAAGTTTATTTCTGGATCGCGCCGGCCATCGCGATGGTGCCGGCGATGCTCGCGCTGGCGGTGATCCCGTTCGGCTCGACGCTCGGCAATCAGAAGATGGTGATTGCCGATCTGAACGTCGGCATCCTTTACACCTTCGGCATCGTGTCGCTCGGCGTGTACGGCCTCGTGCTGGCCGGCTACGCCAGCAATTCGAAGTTCTCCTTCCTCGGCGGCATCCGTTCCAGCGCGCAGATGATCTCGTACGAGATCGCGATGGGGATGAGCGTGATCCCGCTGTTCATGCTGGTGGGCGATCTGAATCTCAGCAAGGTCATCGAATACCAAGCCGGCACGACGCTGGGCTTCATCCCGAACTGGCTGGTCTTCAAGCAGCCGATTGCGTTCGTCATCTTCCTCGTGGCGGCGTTCGCGGAGACGAACCGGCTTCCGTTCGATCTGCCGGAAGCGGAGACTGAACTCGTCGGCGGTTATCACACCGAGTACAGTTCGATGAAGTTCGCGCTCTTTTTCCTCGGCGAATACACGGCGATGGTCGCGGCTTCGGCGATGATGGTGGTGCTGTTCTTCGGCGGCTGGACGCTGCCGTTCGCGGGACTCGACCACCCGGCCGCGACGTTCATCATGGGCTTCGCGCACATCGGCATCTTCGTGGCGAAGATGCTGGCACTGATGGTCGTCTTCATCTGGGTGCGCTGGATGCTACCGCGTTTCCGTTACGATCAGTTGATGGATCTCGGCTGGCGGCGGTTCGTGCCGTTGGCGCTGGCGAACATCGTGTTGACGGCCGTGGTGTTGTGGGCGCAGAACGCAAAATGAAGAGCGAACCATGATTGTCAAACGCGCCAAACTAAGTTTCTGGGAACGCCTCTACGTGCCGGCTCTCCTCGGCGGCCTGCAGGTGACGTGGAAGCATTTCCGCCGAACCCTCTTCGGCGGCAAAGCGGTCACGATGGAGTATCCGGAGCAGAAGTGGGTGGTGCCGGAGGGTTACCGCGGCGCGCCGTACCTCGTGCGCGACCAGACTGGCGACACCAAGTGCGTATCCTGCCAGCTCTGTGAATTCGTCTGCCCGCCGAAGGCGATCAAGATCATTCCGCCCGGCCCGGCGGGCCAGCCCGCTGATCGGGCGAACGCGGAGAAAATGCCGCGCGAGTTCGAGATCAACATGCTTCGTTGCATCTTCTGCGGTTTCTGCCAGGAGGTTTGTCCGGAGGAAGCCATCTTCCTGCAGCGCGATTATTCGCTCACCGGTCTGAGCCGTGGCGAGATGATCTACGACAAGGAGAAACTGCTCGCGCTCGGCGGCACGCACGCCGGCGTCCAGAAATGGAAGGACAAGCTGGACGAGGCGAAGGAGCAGGAGACATTTCCGGTGAAGGGCTGAACGAAATGGAGGACGCACTTTTCTACATCTTCGCCGCGCTGACGCTGCTGTTCGCTTTCCTCTGCGTCGCGAATCCGTTCAGCCGCAATCCGGTCACGAGCGCGATGTTCCTCGTGCTGACGATGATCTCGCTGGCCGGTCTGTTCGTGCTGCTGCAGGCGTTCTTCCTCGCGGCGGTGCAGATTCTCGTTTACGCCGGCGCGGTGATGGTGCTGTTCCTTTTCGTCATCATGCTGCTGGACGTGAAGGAAGAGGAACGCCGGCGCTTCAACCCTTTCGGCATCGCGATCGGCGGCGTGTCGGTGATCGGCCTCGGCTTCATTCTTTTCAGCACCATCCGTGAATCGAAGGTGGGCGCGGGATTGAAGCTCACCGCGGTGAAGGGATCGGACACCGCCGCGCTCGGCAAAGCGCTGTTCACGGAGTATCTGCTGCCGTTTGAGGTCATCTCCGTGCTGCTGCTCGTGGCGATGGTCGGCGTGATTCTGTTGAGCAAAAAGGATCTGAAGTGAACATCGGACTCGAACAATACCTGACGGTGAGCGGGCTCCTGTTCTGCTTCGGCCTGCTCGGCGTGGTCGTGCGGCGCAACCTGCTCATCATGTACATGGGCTTGGAGTTGATGCTGAACGCCGCCAACCTCGCACTCGTCGCCTTCTCGCGTTTTAATGACAATCTCGACGGCCAGTTGATGGTCTTCTTCATCATCACCGTGGCGGCGGCGGAGGTGGCGGTCGGCCTCGCGCTCATCGTCGCGCTTTATCGCAAGCGCCAGTCCGCCCATGTGGAGGATCTCACCACACTGAAACTCTGATGAACGACAACGCTCTGCCTTGGTTCATCCTGTTCCTGCCGCTTGCCGCTGCGGCGGTCATCGCTCTTTTCACGCAGCGCAACAAAACCGCCAGCGCGGCGCTCTCCATCGCGGCCGTCGTCACCAGCTTCGCGCTCAGTGTCACGCTCTTCGTGAAGCTCTCGGGCGAGACGCTGCCCAATCCGGAGACGTTCAATCTCCGGTGGCTGCACGTCGGCAATCTCTACGTTGATTTCGGAATCAAGCTCGACCAACTCAGCCTGCTGATGCTGCTGGTGGTGACCGGCGTGGGCAGCGCTATCCACATCTATTCCTACGGTTACATGCACGAGGACCGCGCCGTCTCGCGCTATTTCGCGTCCTTGAGTCTGTTCATGTTCTCGATGCTCGGCATCGTGCTGGCGGCGAATTTCGTCCAGATGTTCATCTTCTGGGAACTGGTCGGCTTGTCGAGCTACCTGCTCATCGGCCACTGGTACGAACGCCCTTCGGCGGCGGAAGCCTGCAAGAAAGCGTTCCTCACGAATCGCGTGGGCGACTTCGGTTTCTTGCTCGGCATCCTGCTCGTCTGGTCCACGCTCGGCTCGATCAACTTCGCCACGCTCGCCGACACGTTGAAGGCGAATCCTGCGGCGCTGCTCGGTGCTGCTGCGACCACCGCTGGGCTGCTGATCTTCTGCGGTTGCGTCGGCAAATCCGCGCAGTTCCCGCTGCACGTCTGGTTGCCGGACGCGATGGAAGGTCCGACGCCCGTCTCCGCGCTCATCCACGCGGCGACGATGGTGGCCGCAGGCGTGTACATGCTCTGCCGCGTGTTCTTCCTTTTCACGCCGGACGCGCTGACGGTCATCGCGTGGATTGGCGGCATCACCGCGCTGCTCGCAGCATTGATGGCCGTTCAGCAGAACGACATCAAACGCATCCTCGCCTATTCTACGCTCTCGCAGCTCGGCTACATGGTGATGGCCGTGGGACTGGGCGGTCCGGCCTCCGCGATGTATCACCTCACCACGCACGCGTTTTTCAAGGCGCTCCTCTTCCTCGGTGCCGGCTCTGTGATTCATGCGCTGCACCACGAGCAGGACATCTGGAAAATGGGCGGGCTGAAGGCGAAACTGCCGATCACGTTCTGGACCTTCCTCGTCGCCACGCTCGCGCTCTGCGGTGTGCCGCCGTTGAGCGGTTATTTCAGCAAGGACGAAATCCTCGCGCTCGCGCTCGGCAAGAATCAAGCGCTCTTCGCTGTCGCCGCGTTCGTGGCCGTGCTCACTACTTTCTACATGTTCCGGCTCGTGTTCGTGGCGTTCACTGGACCGGCCAAATCGCAGGCGCGCGACCACGCGCACGAGTCGCCGGCGGTGATGACGTGGCCGCTGATTTTCCTCGCCGTGCTGACGGTTGTCGCCGGCTTCATCGGCATTGATGAGCGCTACGCCGACGTGCTCGGCAAGCCGGCGTTCGGCAATCACAACGTCGCCGTGATCTTCGGCCTCAGCGCGTTTCTCATCGGACTGTTCGCCGCGTGGAAGTTGTACGCGAACGCGTTGAGCGATCCGATCCCAGCCGCGTCCTCGCGTCTTGCGAGCCTGCTGCGGAACAAGTTTTATTTCGACGAGCTGTACGCGAAGATCATCGCCTGCACGCAGGAAGCGCTGGCGACGGCGGCGGATTGGTTCGACCGCTGGATTATCGCCGGCCTCGCCGTGCGCGGCGCGCAAGGCGCAACGGAGCTGACGGGCATGGCGCTGCGCCTGCTCCAGACGGGCAACCTGCAGACCTACGCCTTCCTGTTCGTGACCGGCGTGGTGGTGCTGCTCTACGTGGTTTTGCGTTAACGAAACATGTCACTCCTGACCCACATCCTCGGTTGGCCGCTGCTGGCGGCGCTGGTGCTGGCCTTCGTGCCGCGCAACTTCCGTTTCCTCACGCGCCTCGTGGCGCTCGCGGCGACCTTCACCTCGGCCGCGCTCGCGGTGGTGATGTTCGTGAAGTTCGACACCGACGCGGCGACGGATTTTCAGTTCGTGCAAATTCTGCCGTGGGTGAAATCGCTCGGCATCAGCTATCACGTGGGCGTGGACGGCCTCAACGTGGGTCTCGTGCTGATGGGCGCTCTGGTCAGCTTCGCGGCCTGCTGCTGCGCGTGGGAAATCAAGGAACGGGAGAAGGAATTTTACATCCTGCTGCTCGTGATGACCGGCGGCATCCTCGGCGCGTTCGCCTCGCTCGACGTGTTCTTCCTCTACTTCTTCCACGAGCTGGCGTTGGTGCCGGCGTTCATCATGATCGGCGTCTGGGGCCGCGGCGAGGAGAAGGACTATGCGACCTTCAAGATCACGCTCTATCTCAGCCTCGGCGCGTTGCTCGCGCTGATCGGTCTGCTCGCGCTCTACCTGCAAATGCCCGAGGACAAACGCACGTTCGATCTCGTGGCGATGACGGCGCATTTCCGCGCGCAAGGAATGGACGGCTCGGCGCAGCAGTTCATCTTCCCGCTGCTCCTTTTCGGTTTCGGCATTCTGGTTTCGCTCTGGCCGTTCCACACGTGGGCGCCGCTCGCCTACGGTGCGGCGCCGACCGCCACGGCGATGCTGCACGCCGGCGTGCTGAAGAAGTTCGGCCTGTACGGCCTCATCCGCATCGCGCTGCCGATGATGCCCGAGGGCGCGGCGATGTGGATGAACTGTCTCGCGCTGCTCTGTCTCGGCAACATTCTCTACTGCGGCCTCGTCGCGATGAAGCAGAAGGATCTGAACCTGCTCATCGGCAACTCGAGCGTGGCGCACATGGGCTTCGTCTTCCTCGGCATCGCCAGCCTGAACGTGCTCGGCATCACCGGCGCGGTGCTGGTGATGATCGCGCACGGATTGCTCGCGGCGTTGTCGTTCGCTCTGAGTGGTTATCTCTATCAGCAAACCAAGACGCTGGAGATGGAGAAGCTCGGGGGTCTGCTGCGTCAGATGCCTTTCTTCGGTGCGGCGTTGGTGATGGCCGCGATGGCCGGTTGCGGTTTGCCGGGCTTCGCCAACTTCGCCGGCGAAGCGCTCATCTTCTTCGGCGCGTGGACGGAGTTCCGCGTGGTGACGGTCATCGCCGCGTGGGGCGCGCTGGTGATCGGCGCGGTGTACATGCTGCGCGCGGTGCGGAGCGTCCTGCACGGACCATTGCCGCAGGAATGGCACGTGGCGAAGGACGTCACCACTCCGTGGCGCCGGCTGCCCTTCGCCCTGCTGCTGGGCGCGCTGTTGCTCTTCGGATTTTTCCCCGCGCTGTTGACGCGGAAGATCGAACCGGTCGTGAAACAGATCGTGAAGGATGCGCGTGCGGTGCTGAAACCGGCGATAACCGCCGGCGTGAAGAACTAAGCGAATGAACGTCTCGTTGATTGAGTTTGAGATCACGGTGGTGCTGCTCGGAATGGGCGTGCTGCTGCTGGACCTCTGGACCCCGGCCGAGCGCAAGCCCGGCCTCGGTCTCGCGGCGGCGCTCTCGCTGCTGCTCGTGCTTGTGGCGACATTCCTCGTGCCGATTCCGCAGGGTGCGGCCGCGTCGGGCTTCGGCGGCGGTTATCTGCTTGATGGACTCGCGCTCTTCTTCAAACGATTCTTCCTCGTCGCGGCCATCCTCGTGCTGGTGATGCAGACCGAGTTCGCCGATCGCATCGCGTCGGGCATCTCGGAGTTCTACGCGCTGGTGCTGTTCGCGCTGGCGGGGATGATGTTCGCCGCGTCGGCCAACAACTTCGTGATGCTCTTCGTTGCGATCGAATTGATCACGGTGACGTTCTACGTGCTGACGAGTTTCCAACGCGGCCGGACGGCCTCGCTCGAAGCGGGCGTGAAGTATCTCATCCTCGGCGCTCTCTCCTCGGGCTTCCTCGTCTTCGGCATCGCGCTGATTTATGGGACGTCGGGCACGATGTCGTTCCCGGAGATCGCAGCGAAGATTAAGGCAAGCCACGATCTCGCGCACGGCGCTCTCTTCCAGCTCGGCGTGCTGCTGGTGCTGGTCGCCCTCGGCTTCAAGATCGCCGCCGTGCCGATGCAGATCTGGGCGCCCGATGTCTATCAAGGTGCGCCTGCGCCGGTGACGGCTTTCCTCGCCGTCGGCTCGAAGGCCGCGGGAATGGTACTGCTCCTGCGCGTGTTGCTCACGGCGGTGCCGGATCTCGCCAGTCACTCGGCCAAGTTGCTGATGACGGTGGCAGGAATCACCATTCTCTACGGCAGTCTCTGCGCGATTCCGCAGCGGAATCTGAAACGTCTCCTCGGTTACTCGAGCATCGCCAGTGCGGGCTTCCTGTTGCTCGGCATCTCGGCACTGAGTTTAAACGGCATCTCGGCCATCCTCTACTATCTCGGTGGTTATCTTTTCACCGTGCTGGCGGCGTTCCTCGTCATCTGCATCGTGACACGGAACACGAAGGACGAAGACATCAGCGTGCTCGCGGGGCTGCACCAACGCTCGCCGTTGCTGGCTGCGGGACTGACGCTGGCGATGGTGTCGCTCGCCGGCGTGCCGCCGCTGGCGGGGTTCTTCGGGAAATTCCTGCTGCTGAAAGCGGCCGTCGAATCGGCCAGCAACCCGGAGTTCCGCAGCGCCTACTACACGCTGGTCGCGGTCGGTATCGTGGGCGTCATCATCTCGCTCTACTATTACTTCGGCGTGATGAAGGCAATCTTCTGGACGAAACCGACGGGCGACCTCTCGCCCATCCCCCTCTCGTTGCCCGCGCGACTGGCCCTCTACGTTTGCATCGCGGGAATGCTCTTCCTCGGCCTCTATCCCGGACCCTTGCTGGACTTCACCGACGGCGTGGTGAAGGCCGTCTTCAACTAACCGGCCCCGGCGGCCCGATCAACACTCCCCCCCGACGTGCGAAGCGTGTGATCCACGGCACCGATTGCCAGGGCTTCGTCGGTGCCAGTTCGCTCGACCGCATGGGCGTGGAGGCGTTGCTGACGAACCTGACCAAAGAGTTCAAGCACCTGAAGCTGCCCAAGGCCACTTTGAAACCCAACCCACGCGGCCGATAGTTGGCCGATAGTTATTTCGCGGAATGAAACTGGCGGGCGGTAGGCACGCGCAAATCCACGCGGGCTTGGGCGGGAGTCGTCTGCGCGAGACCGTCCACCCACGTTCTTTCTCCGGCACGAAGATTGAAGCGCCAATAGCCGTGCTTCTTGGGTGGCGGTGGCGGGGGTGGTTCGTCCTGCCAGATGACCGTGATAGTAAAGGCGGCTGTTGCTTCGCCGACGGGATTTTTGGCTGTCAGTGTATAAGTGTGCGTCCCGACATGTTCTTTTTTGAAAGTTACCCCCAGCGCCACGTAGATGGGGTCCCTTCTATAATCGGTCCATTCGCACTCGTCGCGGTCAGCCCCACACTGGGCTCAGGCGAACCGGTAGCTGCATACAATACACCAGCCTCAGAATCATTGTACCCGGGATAGTACACCCTCACCACCTGCTTGAGGACTAGTCGCCTGTAGAATGACCGGAACGGTCTTGCCCTTCGTTATCGTGATTGCCGGTAGACCATCCGGTGGCAGTGGGGCCTGTCCCCAAACCGTTCCGGCCACAGCCAAGAGTGTGGCCGTGAGCAGCAGCCATCTGCCCCGCCCTAAGCTCTTCCCGCTGGGAGAGGGTAACCTCCGCAGGCCGCGTCTCGACTGGAAGCCGGGCGCGGAGAATGCGCTGACGTTCGACGTCGGCTACCTCCGCAGCGTCGCGGGCCGGCGGGATGAACGTCCAATCGCCAGCGCCGTCGCACCGTTCTCCTTCCTGCACCTAGAGAACGAGACCACAGGACGGTTTTATCAGGAGCCCAGTCTGGTGTGCTGCACTCACGGTCAAGATGGAAACCTGCGGCACCGACGCGAACATCGGCGGCACCCTTCCCACTGGTCCGCGGTTTCGCCTCGCCGCTTCGGAGCAGTTGAATCAAGTCCGCCATGTCCTGATGGCTGAGCCCGGCCTCGAGGCCCTCGGGCATGAGTGAGACGTTTGCGCCGCGGAGTTCGGCGATGTCGGTGCGCAAGACGACGCGCGTCGTGGCGTCGGCCAGCTTGAAGGTGATGCTGTTGCCGGTCTCGGCGGCGATCAGGCCGTAAAGCTCGGTGTCGTCCGCGAGGCGGCAGTGGTAGGCGTGAAAGCCCGGCTGCACGTCGGCGCTTGGGTCGAGAATGTTCGCGAGCAATTTCTCCGGCGGATGCGCGGCCACGGAACGCAGGTCGGGGCCGACTTCCTTCCCGGCCCCGCCGCGCTGGTGGCAGTTGATGCACAGCTTCGTGAACATGGCTTCACCGCGCGTGGCGTTGCCGGTGAGCCGGAGCGCGGGCTGAAACTGTTCGATGATTTTCAAGCGGCTCGAAGTGCCAGCGGTGTTGAACACCCGGGCGGCCAGATCGCGAATTCGCGACGACGAATGTTTGAGCAACTGGCTGCGGCGCGTGGCATCCAGGGAAAGCCCGCCGTCTTTCTGCGCCTGTTCGAGCAGGGCGAACGTCCAAGTCTCGCGGGAGAAAAGGGCGTCGAGCGCGGCGGCGCGCGACTCCGGGGAAAACGACGGCCAACCCTTGAGCAGCGTGCCAGGCACCGAGGCATCCGCTGTCATCGCCAGCGCGCTGATGGATGCGCGCTGAAGTTCGGGCGGTTGGCGCGGGGCAAGCCAGGTGGAGAGGAGCGCCAGCGTCTCGACGCGGCGGGACGGATTCCTGGCGAGCAAACCGGCGGCGGCGGCGCGACGGGCGACGGGCTGTGATTCTTCCTGAGCCGTGCGCGCGGCCGCGGTGAACATCGCGTCGGCGCCCGCGAGTTGCCGGGCCAACGCATCGTCGCCGGTGGTGAGCGCGGCGAGACTTGTTTTCCGGCGGCCCAGCATGTCGAGAAACTGGCTGAAGACCGTCATCTGCGCGGCGGTGAAATTCTTCTCCTGCGCGTTGAGCGTGGGCGCGAGCAACGCGGCTAGGGCGTCGCGCTGGTTCAGGCCAAGCGCGAGATTGACGAGCGCCTCGGTGAGCGGCGCGAGCGCGGGATCGGCGGCGCGGCCCGTGGCTTCCACCAAAGCGCGGGTGTGCGGCACGGCGGAACTCATCACGGCGGCGAGCAGAAAGCTGTCGGAGAAATTGCCGACGGCGAGACGCCCGAGCGCTTCGCCGGCGCGCGGGTCGTTCCATTCGCCGAGTGTGAAGGCGAGCTGAAGGCGAACTTTGGCGTCCGGGTCATCGACCAGTTTTGCGGCGGCCATGATGACTTCGGGCGCGGTTTGTTTCTCGGCCAGGCGCAGCGCGTTCTCGCGGAGGCCGGGATGCGGATCGCCGAGCGCGCGGGTGACGCTGGCGACTGAGAGCGCGCCGAGACCGTCGAGAACGCAGAGCGCTTGCAGACGGGCGAGCGGGTTCGGGCTGTCAGCGGCGAGTTTGGCGAGCGGCGCGGCGGCGGCCTTGTCTGCGCGCCAAAGGAGCATCATGTGCGCTTTGTCCCGCTGCCATTCGTTCGGTGAGTCGAGCGCGGCGACGAGTTCGCCGGTGTTGAGCTTGTCGAGGCGCGTCAGTTTGCGGGGCGGAGTGCCCGTGGGGAACACGCGATAGATGCGGCCCCTGTCGTCGCCAAGACGGTATTGCGGGAGCAACTCGGCCCGGCCGTGCGCCGGCAGCCAGTCTGGGTGCTCGATCATGGCGCGATACATGTCCACCACCCAGAGCGCGCCGTCGGGGCCGGTGCGCGTCATCACCGGACGACACCAGCGGTCTTCGCTGGCGAAGAAATCCGACTTCTCCTCCCCGGCCGCGCGACGGGCGGCGAAGGTCACGCCATCCTGGGTGACGATGTTTCGTTGCACGAGATTGTGGAACGGCTCGCAGGTGAAGGCGTGCATTTCGTTGGCGGGACCGAACGGGCTTTTGCCAAAGAGCAGTTCATCGCGATAGATGGTCCCGCTGCAGGCGGAGGTGAAATGGCCGGCCTCGTTGAACGAGTGAAAGCGTTTCTCGGGCGAACTCACCGGCCACACCTTGGGACTCAGCGGCACGACGACCAGCCGCGTCGGATCGGGCGCGGCGACGTGCGGATTGCGGCGAAGGTAGCGGTCAGCCAGGACGTAATGCCAGAGCGGACGAATGTTCTGCGTGCCAAACCAGTGGCCCCAGTCGTCGCGGTTGCGGCCGAACTGCGACGGCCCGCTCTCCGGCTCCAATTCACCGGTGTCCGGCTTGAAGCGGAAGTCGAGCGCGCCGACGGCCACGTCCTTGCCGGCGCGGCTCGAACGCAGCTTGTTGCCCGCGCCGTGGCCGCGATGATGCCCGCCCGCCGCGCAATACACCCAGCCGTCGAGTCCCCAACGCAGGCCATTGGCGCGAAGCTGCTGGTTGCCCTGGAGCAATCCGCTGATGAGCACTTCGCGGCTGTCGGCCTTGCCGTCGCCATCGGTGTCTCGGAGGAAAATAATTTCCGGCGCGGCGGTGACGACCACCCCGTCGCGCCAGATCAGCAGGCCGGTGGGGAAATTGAGGCCGTCGGCGAAGATGGTGGATTTGTCGTAGCGTCCGTCGCCGTCGGTGTCTTCGAGCACGCGCACGCGACCGCCGGGTTTGCCCTTGCCGTCCAGTCCGAGCGGGTAGTCGGCCATCTCGACGATCCAAAGGCGGCCGTCGGGCGACCAGTCAATTGCCACCGGATCCATCGTGAGCGGCTCGCTGGCGACGAGATCGATGCTGAAGCCCGGGGTGAGGTGAATCTTGCGCATCGACTCAAGCGGGGAAAGCGGCGCCGGCGCCGGCGCCGGAGTGATGCCGGGCGGAACCGCTTTTTCCGGCGGGGCGGCGGTGGGTCTACCCGCCGGCTGTCCGGAAGCCTGATGGAGTTGCACCGCCTCGGCCGGGGTGAGCGCGCGGTCGAACAGCGCGAATTCGGCCATGTGTCCGGCCAGCGGCGCAAACTGATCACTCCGCGCGCCGATGAAAAATTCGGTGACGCCCGCGTCCGTCGCGTCCGCCGCGCCCTCGAACTCGGGCTTTCCATTCAACCACGCCGTGACGCGCCCGGCGTCGCGCACGAGCACGACGTGATTCCACGTCCCCGGCGGAATCACCGTCCGGCCGCTGACAAGCTGATCGCGTTCATTGCCGTTGAAAAAAATCAGCCGACCCGCGACGCCGGGCAGGTGACTGCCGCCGACGCCGAGATGGTCGCCCAGAGCGAGCTTGTGCAACTTCGGACCGCGCGAGAAAAAGTAGGCCGTGACCGGACGGGCGGTGTTGGCGGTGTTGTTGCGGAACCAGCAGGAAACGGAAAAAGTGTTGCCGAGTTTCGGCAGGTTCGCCGCGATGCGCCCGCCGTTGAAGGTGGCGAAGGCGTCGGCGGAAAGACTGACGCCGCCTTCGACGGCACCGGCCATCTTATTCGGCGAGGCATCGGGAACCTGGTGGGCATCCGGAGTGTTCAGGTGCCAATAGACGGCGGGCTTGAGGGCCAGAATCGTGTTGGAGTAACTGGCGGGGAACTGCGGCGGCTGCGCCCGGCTGGCGACCTGCTTCGCCTCGCGAGCCCGCTCGGCAGCGGCGGCGGCGCGCTGTTCGGAGAGCCCGGCGGCCTTCCAGTGAGCCGCCACTTCGGCCGAACTCAGTGCGCGGTCGAAAACGGCGATTTCATCAAGCTTGCCCTCAAAACGGAACTCACTGCCGGTATCGCCGCCGAAGTGGAGCGGTTCGGCTGAAGCGGCGGGCCCGGCCTCACCGCTGATTTCAGGATTCGCTTCACCGTCCAGATGGACGGTGACTTTGCGGCCGGCGCGGACGAGCACGACATGGTGCCAGTCCTTCAACGCGAGTTCGGATTTCCCAACGAGCGGCGGCCCCGCGCCGTTTTGGAAATAGAGCCGGCCGGGCGCAGCGACGCTCTGGCCGGTGATGCCGAGCGAATCACCCTTGCCTTCGCCACGGGCGAAAACCACGCCCGTGACGGCGCGCACACCGGCGGGCAGTCCATTCCACAACCACAACTCGACGGAATAGTTTTCACCAAGCGGAACGTTCGCCCGCAGGCGTCCGCCGGCAAAATGCGCGGCGCGGTTGATCTGGCGGGGGTCGGAAAACTTTGAAGACGTGAGTTGTGGTTTCGGAGAAATGCCGGTGCCGCTGCCGGCACCCGGCAGAAAGAAGGCGACGCCATTTTCATAGGTCGCGTTGCGGTTCGCGCCCGTGCTGTCGTAGGCGGTGGGGCCGGTCATTTCATTCAGCCGCCAGTAGGCGGATGGTTTGTCCGCCAGCACGGCTTCGGCATAGGGGCCGTGCAGTTCGATGAACGGCCGGCGTGGCTTGCCCGCGACCTGTTCCAGCAGGCCGAGGAGCGCCTCGACGATCTTCGGCTCGGCGTTGGTCTCGAGTCCGGCGGTGCGCGCAGTCCAGGTGGTGTAGCCGCCGAGATGGTGCTGTTCCCGCGGCGGGATGTAGCCCTCGGCACCGTTGGCGAGTTCGATGTTGAAGGTGGCGGGGAACGGGCTTTGGGCTTTCAGCTTGAGGCCGGTGATGGCGAAGACTTCATTGGGCAGCGCGGCGATGCCGAGTTCGCCGATCCGCAGCGCCTGGACTTTCAACTCGGTGCGCGGGCGCTCGTGGAGGTAGATCGCTTCGAGTGCGTAAATTTCCGCCTGTGATTGCGGGAGTTTGTTGCCGAGTTTGGCCGCCATGCCGCGCGCCCAGGCGAGACGCTGTTCGTCCGGCGTGCGATAGCCGAGCTCGAGTTTGCGCTCAGCCATCTGGAGCGGGGCCGAGTCCTGCCACTTGATGCCGCGGACCATTTCGGCGACGCGCCCGGCGATTTCTTTGGCGTAGGCGTCGTAGCCGATCTCGTGTTTCGGCGCACCGTAATCCATCCACATCTGGTCGCCGCTGGTGCCTTGCGACATGATGCCGACGAAGGAGTCGTCCGCTTCGAGCATGGTCGCGATGTGCCGGGCGAAGCGGCCGTAGTAATCCGACGAGAGCAGCGGCGAGCCGTAATAGTGCTGCGAGTAATTGGCCAGAAGCGCGAGCGGTTTGCCATCGAGGCGTTGCACGGCCAGCACGGAGAGCTGCGGATCAACCGGGCCGCTGGGGCCGATGGCGTCGGGGCTTTGATGGCCGGGGTGCATGTTGGCGCGAACGTTGCGCTGGCCGAAGGGGTCGTTGAGCAGCTTGTCGGGCCGGCGAATCCAGCGGCGGTTGAAAGTGTGTTCCCAGTCATCGGCCTGCGCCCAGCCGATGCGCGCCGGTGCGAGCCGTTCGACCGCGCCGACGATGGCGGCGGTCAGGCGCGCGGGAAGAAACGCCGCGTAGCCCGGATCCACGCGGCTGCCAAGACAACCCATGGCCGAAGGCGCGGAGTGGGTATGGGTCGCGGAGACGAGCATGCGTTCGGTGGGAATTCCCGTGGCCTTGCTGGCGTCGGCCTTGGCCTGGTCGATGAGGTCACGCGGGATCATGCAGGTGTCCACCACGCAGAAGACGAGCCGCGTCGTGCCGTCATCGAGCGCGAGCGCCTTGGCGAAGAGCGGATCGGTGACCTTGCTGGCGGAGCGCTCGGTGAACATGGCGTTCACGCGGACGGGAAAACCGGTGGGCGAGATGTCAGCGACATGAGCGCCGGCGCGGAAGACCGGCGCGGCGGCGTGCGTATCCGAGAAATATCCAAGCAGGGCGAGGAGCAGCCATCGGGAGTGCGTGTGCATTACGGTATTGAACAACGCCCCGCGCGGCAGGGCTAGCATAAAAAAAGAAATGTATGCCTGCGACGGTTGTGGGTGCACCGAGATGCTCGACGAGAACAAACGCCACTGGTGCGACCAATGCAATCCGAGCGCGTCATTTTACATGACGCCCGTCCGTATAAAGGGGGCAAGTCGGACAGGCAATGGTATGAAAGTTTTATAAATATTTGTAAAAAGACAGAGGATAAGAACGTCCTCCGCGAGATGCTCATCCCCAACAAGATATTCTGGGACCGCCCCAAGAACTCCGGCAAGAAGTAACCGCTCGTCCCACGGGCGGACGACGAGTTACGGAGTTGCGCGCCCTCGCGCCATACATTCCCCGTGCCAACCACCGCGTGCAACTCCTGGACAACCTCTCCTTCGACACGGCCCTCTTCTACAACGTCTATCACAATCTGCGGGTCGCAGTGCCGGTGGATGTGATTGCGGGGCCGGTCCTCCGGACGAGCATCCTACCCCTGTAGTTGCTCCGGCAAGTGCTGGCGAACCTGCTCAGCAACGCGTGGAAATACTCGGGCAAACAACCGCAGGCGCGCATCGAGTTCGGTGGCACGGAACAGCACGGAACAGTGGCGTGGTTCGTGCGCGACAACGGCGCGGGGTTCGACATGGCCTATGCCAACAACCTCTTCCGCATGTTCCAGCGGCTGCACAGCGCGGAGGAGTTCGAAGGCACCGGCATCGGACTGGCCATGGTGGCGCGCATCATCCAGGGCCACGGCGGCGAGGTGTGGGCCGAGAGGGTGGTGGGCAAGGGGGCGACATTTTACTTTACGCTGCCACTGGGCGAAACCGTGGTTTCCAAGGTCGCGGCGTGAGGGGGTTTGACAGTCTTCCGGCCGGGCCTTATAAACGCGCCTCCTGCAACGCAGTGAACAACCTCAACCCAAACTGACCATGCCCATCTCTGTTGGAACCAAAGCCCCCGATTTCACTCTCAAAAGCAAAACCGCCAGTGGCGTCTCCGACGTCAAACTGAGCGCCAACTTCGGCCAGAAGAGCACCGTGCTGCTCTTCTTCCCGCTCGCCTTCACCGGCGTTTGCAC
>SIBB01000031.1 GCA_009695395.1 Pedosphaera sp.
GGCATCGACATCGCCGCGCATCGCTCGAAGCATCTGAACGAGTTTCTCGAGCAGCAAATCGAAACCGTCATCACCGTTTGCGGCAACGCGGATCAGGTGTGTCCGGTGTTTCCCGGTCAAGTGAGCCGGCACCACTGGGGCTTCGATGACCCCGCGCACGCCACGGGCACGGAAGCGGAGCAACTCGTTTTTTTCCGCCGTGTGCGCGATGAGATCCGCGCCCGTTTCACCGCCTACGCCATCGAGCGGCGTGATGCGTTGCCGAAAAGTTGAAGGCGCACCTCGCGGACCGCGTGGATGCGTGACGTTGCCTTGAACGCCGGAGCTGCTAATCTCGCGCCCATGTCGGACACGTCTTTGCACATCCTTGCCGTCGTCGGCAGCCTGCACGAGAAATCGGTCACGCGTGTGGCGGTGAACCACGCCGCCGATCTGCTCCGCGCCGACGGCTGCACGGTGGATGTGCTCAATCTGCACGCCGAGCCGTTGCCGTTGCTGAACACCGACACTACGTTCACCGCGGATTACTACGCGCCGCTGCGGGCGCGCGTGCTTGCGGCGGACGCCTTCATTCTTGGCACACCCGATTATCACGGCTCAATCAGCAGTCCGCTGAAGAATTTCCTCGATCATTTCTGGCACGAGTTCGCCGGCCGCCTTTTCGCCCCGCTCGTCGCCAGCCACGAGAAAGGGCTGACGGTGCACGACCAACTCCGCACCGTGGCGCGCCAGTGTCAGGCGTGGGCGTTGCCGTACGGCGTCTCGTTCCTCGAGAAGGTGGACGTGAAAGAGGGCGTGGTGGCGACGGATGAACTGCGCAAAAAGCTCGAGATGCTCGCGCGCGACGTGCGTGTGTATGGCGGTCTGCTCGCACAGCAACGGCGTGCGGACCTGGCCGGCAGCGCCGCTTGCTTCCTCGCGCGGCTGCGGAAGAAATGAAAAGACCGCCCGCAATGGGCGGCCGTTGAAACTGAAGCTTCGCGTTCGCTAGCCGTTGTTCTTTTGCGGACGGAACGGAAGCGTCCACCACGCGAAGGCGGGCACTTGGCGCGTTTGAATCCAGACTTTCCCCTGTCCCGAGAAGCGGCAGACGAGACCTTCGCTGGAGAGAAACGACGTGCGCAGACCGCCGAGCATGCCGACCTCGTATTGCAGACCCTCGGTGAAGGCGACGATGTAGCCCGTGTCCACGATGTAATCCTGCGTGACATCCACCTCGATCATCGCGCCGTAGGTGTTGAACCAGAGATCGCCGACGCCGGAGCAGCGGATGAGGAAGAGCGACTCGCCGCTGAAGAAGCCTTTGAAGCCCTGCCATTTCGAATCGGTCTGCACGCCGGGCGTGGCGGCGACGAAGGCGGAGCTTTGCAGAAAGATCGTTTCGTTGTTCAGGTGGACGTGCTCGAGGTCGCCGGGCGAACCGGGGGCGATGCCGATTTCGCCGGGGCCGTTCTGCGCCGTGAATTCATTGATGAAGAGCGACTCGCCAGTGAGGAAGCGGCTGAGGCCGCCCTTCATCTTGGCCTTCATGACGAGGTTGGTACCCATCGTGGCCATCGCGGAGGCTTCGACCTTGAGGGTCTGGCCGGCGGGGATCTGGACGGTGAGGAAGGCAAAGTCGGGTTTGCACTCGATGGCGTACTCGTACTCGCGGGCGTCTGGGTTCATGCGGGCTTCCTCAGGAACGGGGTTTGAGCAACGGGCCGAGGGCGCGGCCGAAGGTTGATTCGTTGTGCGACTGGCACCACACCGTGCCTTGCCCTTGGAATTTACAGACCAACCCTTCGCCACCGAGTAGCGCGGTCATCCAGCTCCCGCCGGCTTTGGTCACGGAGAAATTCAGCGTCTCGTTGAAGGCGACGATGTGGCCGGTGTCCACGATGTATTCGCCGTTGACCTCGACCGGATAAATCGCGCCGAAGGAGCTGAGCACCACCTGTCCGTGCCCGCCGATCTTCAGCCAGAAGGCACGCTCGCCGGAGAGGAACGCTTTGCCGAAACCTTGCCAACTCATGTCCATCGTCACCTCGCTGGAGCTGCAGACGAACGAGCCGGCCTGCACGATGAGCGTGTCGCCATCGAGCCGGTATTCCATCATGTCGCCGGGCAAATCCGCGGCGAAGATGATGTTGCCACCGTGATCGCCGGAGGTGAAGTGGTTGATGAAAAAGGATTCGCCAGCGAGCAGACGCTTGAGGCCCTTGAGAATGCCGCCCCCGCCGCGGTTGTGCGTCGTCGTCTCCACGTGCAGATCGCTGCTCATCGCGATCATCGCGCCGCCCTCGGCGATCACCGTCTCGCGCGGGTGGAGCTGGATCTTGGCGGCGGCGTTGCCGGGGCCGTGCTCGATTTTGATGTCCATACGCTCAGTGCAGCTTCGGGTTAATCCAGCCGGCGAGGCCGCTCAGGCTGCGGGTCTGGATCATGATGCGGCCCTTGCCGACGACACGTGTCACAAAACCTTCGCCACCGAAGAAGCTGGAGAAGAGGCCCCCCGCGAGTTGCAGCTTGAGTTTCAACTGCGGTTCGTAGGCGACGAGGTGGCTGGAGTCCACGATGAATTCGCCGTCCACCTCGCGTTCGAGCAAGCCGCCGTAAGCGCCGTACCAGAGCGTGCCGTGGCCGCTCACCACCTGCTTGAAAAGTCCCTCGCCCGCGAACCACGAGACGAACCCCGCCCAGCGCACGCCGAGATGGATGCCGGGCGTGCTGGCGACGTACGCGCCGGGTTGCAGGCAGAGCGAATTGCCCGCGAGATCCGCCTGCACGATGTTGCCCGGCGTGGCCTGCACCAGCGTCACGCGCTGCGCCTCGCCGGTGCGGTTGATGAAATGGTTCACGAAGAGCGATTCGCCGCCGAGGAATCGCTTGATCAGCGCGGAGAAAAGGTTGCCGTTCAGCTTGGCCTCCATCCCCAGCGTCGCGGACATGCTGGACATCGCGTCCGACTCCGCGATCACCGTTTCGCCCGGATCAAGGTCCACGTGGATGTGGGCGAAACAGGGTGCGCCTTCGATGGTTGCTTGCATTATTTCTTCCCTTTCGCGGGGGCAGGTTGCTGGCTCAGACGGCTGCGGAGCGTATTTTGGAACTCCTTGAAATTCAAGTCGAATGTCCGGTAGCCCGCCTTCTTGCCGAGCTTCGCCCACTTGCCATCGAGATGTTCGATGCGCGACTTCACGTGCGGATGCGTGCTCAAGAAATCCGGCGTCTCAAGCCCGCCGAGCGCGCCCGCTTTCTTCTTCATCGTCTCGTGCTCCTGCTCGAGCTTCTGGAACATCGTGATCATCCCGTGCGGCTTGATGTCGCCCGCCAGCAACGCGCTCCAGCCCTGCTCGTCCGCGTCGCGTTCGAAATCGCGCGAGAACTTCAGCTGCAGCAGCGCGCCTGAATTATCCGCCAGCACCGCGAGCAACCCCTCCGCATCGCCGAAGAACGCCGTGATGATCGCGTATAAACCGACCCGCTCGATGATCCCTCGCACGCTGTGCTGCCGCGTGACATGCGCGATCTCGTGCGCGAGCACGCCGGCGATCTCCTCGGGGCTTTCCGCGCGCAGCAGCAGGCCCGAGTGGATCGCCACCGTGCCGCCCGGCAGCGCGAAGGCGTTCAGCGAGGCATCCTCCACGATGTGGAACTTGAACTTGTACCGCTCGCTCTTCACGCCGGCCACCAGCGGCCCGGTCAACGCCTCAAGCTGTTTCTGCAACGCCGGATCCTCGATCAAACGCGCCCGCGTCGTGATCTGTTTGAACACCGTCTCCCCCAGTTTCTCCTCCCACGCCACCGGCACCTGCCGCGCGAGGACGCCGACCATCGGCCCTTTCGCCGTCCACAGGCCGAGCACCATCAGCGCGAGCGCCACGAAAACCCCTATCACCACCGCGCGCCCTTTCCAGCGCCGCTGCCCGATCGCGGTCTTCTGCCCCCGCATCCCGCGGTGATGCTGGAAGGACGGGTGGTCGAGGATCGACTTGTCGTCGGTGTGGATCGCGCAGTCCGGGTTGTGCGGATGCTTGAAGAAGAGCAGTCGG
This sequence comes from Pedosphaera sp., assembly GCA_009695395.1. Classification (GTDB taxonomy): domain Bacteria; phylum Verrucomicrobiota; class Verrucomicrobiia; order Limisphaerales; family SXTU01; genus SXTU01. The sequence continues at coordinate 4,035 of SIBB01000031.1, forward strand.
TTGCTCGCGCCCCCCTCCTCGACCTGCACCCCCTCCAGCGGCAGATCGAAGCTCCCGTGGGCGCACGTGAACTGCACCCGCGCCGGATTCACATGCAGCACGCCGGACGACTTGCCCTTGGGAAAACCAGGGTGGAACGCCCCCCCTTCAAACGAATCCTTCTGCGCCATAATTGAGAGGCGAACGATAAGCCCCGCCTCCGCGCCGCTCAAACCAATTCGCCTCTCCCCACGAAACCTTCCCCGAAGCTCCGCAGCGTGAAGCCGCAGGATTGACGCCCTCGTGAAATCAGAGGATCGAGCCCCCCGAAACATTCGCCTTTCAGCCCCAGAGCCCCAGAGGCGCAGAGGCTGAAAATTGAAGAACAGTCCTTCTCTGCGGCGCCGTGGCTCCGTGGCTGAGATGGAGGCTGAGGGTTCTTGCGGTGATCCCCCTCCGATTCACAGGCTGAAACAAAAGCCCCGCGCTCCGAAAACCGGAGGCAGGCTTGTTGTTATACATTATAAGACTCATGGCAGAGTCAGTGCGCGGGTGGCACCTCGCCTGCCGGCGGCGGGTTGGGTGCGGTTTCGGAGGGCTTCCGCGTCAGGCCGGAAAGTCGGCAGTGGGCGGGCGGCAAAACCGGCGCGAGCCTGCAAAAGCCACGAAAATAATGTTTTACAACGGTCCGTGAAGGCACAAAATCATTGCCAATGAACCTGACGCAAAAGCAATTCTCCCTGGACCACGGAGCGTTCAGAAAGCAAATTCCTATCAGTTCGAAAAATGTTGTCTATAAAGCAAATCACTGACAAACTTACATTTTTGTTAGCGATCCAACTGTTAGGCGACTCAGACGAGTTTTCCATGAATGCACCAAATAGGCGAACCAAGCACTCGAAGTCTTCGATTGTAACCATAGTTGTCGCCGCGATCCTCGCGTCACAAGCCGTCATTTCAAAGATTGGTGGTCAGTCTATCTGGATACGAGTGATCACGGCCGGATTGGTAGGAGGCTTTACGGCCTGGCTTGCCTATTGGCGAATAGAACGCTCAGTCACATCCGCTCGACGGGGGCGGAAGTCATCGCCACTGGCAACCCCGGCTGCCTGCTCCAAATCGTGAACGGCGCGAAGGTGGAAGGCCCGAACCTCCGCACCGCCCAGTCCGTCACTTTGCTGGCGGAGGCGTATCGGAGGGAATGACGCTCGCGGTTATAATTGAGAAGTTGTTGTCCATCCATGAAACCGCTGACCTTACTCATCTTGTGCGCTACCCTCGGCGCGTCCTCCGCTTCCGCCGCCGACTTCGCCACGCAGATGGTGGAGGCCACCTTCAAGCTGTTCCACCCGGACTCCGCCGCGACGTGCTTCCTCCTCCGCCGCGAGCCCGGCGACACCGCGCTTTACCTCGCGACGGCTGGCCATGTGTTGGAGCGCACCAAGGGCGACACCGCCACGCTGGTGCTGCGCGAGCAGCAGGCGGACGGCACGTTCAAGCGGCGCGACCACACCATCGCCATCCGGCAAAAGGGCAAGCCGCTCTGGGTGCAGAGCAAGATCGATGACGCCGCCGTGCTCAAGTTGACGGAGCCGCTTCCCTTCCCTGTGGTCGCGCTGCCCGTGACCGCCTTGGCCGATGAGGCAATGGTCAAGGCCGCCGGGTTGCGCGTGTGCAGCCCGCTGTTCGTGTTGACCTACCCGAACCGCACGGAGAGCAACGCCGCTGGTTTCCCGCTGGCTCGCCAAGGCATCATCGCCTCGCATCCGCTGCTGCCCATCGCCCAGCAGCGCACGTTCATGGCCGATTTCACCACCTTCGCCGGTGATAGCGGCGGGCCAGTCTTCGTCGCCGACGCAGCGGGGAAGTCCTTGGTCATCGGCATGGTGCTGGCCCAAATGAATCAGGAGGAGAACGTCACGCTGGAGTTTGAGAAACGCACGCTACGGCATCCGCTCGGCCTGGGCAAAGTGCTGCACGCGCAGTTCCTTCGCGAACTGGTCGAGCAATGTGCCAAGCCTCAAGCTCGCTGAACTTATGCGCACCCAACCTGAAATGAACCTCGGAGCGTCCAGAAAGCAAATTCCTATCAGTTCCCCTTCCATTCTCGCCGGACTGTGGTTCAGCCTCGCCCTGCTTTCGCTCGGCGCAGCCGGGCTGGCGACCGCCGCCCCCAAGCCGCTCAAGGTTTTCATCCTCGCCGGGCAGTCGAACATGGACGGGCAGGCGAATGTCTCGACGATTGATTTTCTGGGCGAGGACAAGGATCCGGCGCGGGCCGCGCTGCTCAAAAAGTTCAAGCCGGACGGCAAGGCGCTGGTCACGCGTGACGATGTGTGGGTGGCCAACGGCGCGGTTTACGACAAGCTTCAGCCGGGCTTCGGCGGACGGAAGGACTACAGCAAGCTGGGGAACAACATCGGGCCGGAGTACGCGTTTGGTTACTTCATGGGCGAGGCGCTGGAGGAGCAGGTGTTGCTGATCAAGTACGGTCCGGGCGGGCAGAGCCTTTATGTGAACTTTCGTCCACCCAGCGCGGGACCGGTCGAGGGCGTGAAGCCCGAGGCGGTCGGCGGGCAGTATCGCGCGCTCGTCGGCATCGTCCACGAGACGCTCGACAATCTGAAAAAGCATTTCCCGACCTACGACGAAAAGGCCGGGTACGAAATCGCGGGCTTCGTCTGGTTCCAGGGTTACAACGACCTGTTTGACGACAAGGGCCGGAAAGAATACGGGACGAATCTGGTGCATCTGATCAAGGATCTGCGGAAGGAATTCAAAGCCCCAAACATGAAAACCGTGGTCGGGGTGATGGGCGTCAACGGACCCAAGGTGGAAGAGGTGAACATCAAGCAGAAGGAAGTCCGCGACGGGCATCGCTTCGTGAACACCGTGCCGGAGTTCAAGGGCAACGTGAAGGCGATCGAGAGCGCCCCGTTGCTGCATCCGGACATCATCGCCATCAAGACCGCCGGCTGGGTGAACAAGGACCGCGATTTGAAGACCCAGCCGATCACGCCGGCTGAGGAAGCGATGCTCAGGCGCGCGACGTCCAGCCAAGGCTTTCACTACAACGGCGAAGGCCGCTTTTTCATCCTGCTCGGGCAGAGTTTCGCCGAAACAATCCTCGACCTGATGGGGAAGAATCCGAAGTCCGACAAAAAATGACCGGCCCCATCTGATAAAAAGCCGCCGGCCCGACGTCACATCTCGCAGCACGGCAACAAGCCGAAAATTTACCGATGAAAATAAACAGCGTCCTGACCATCAAATTTCTCCTCGCCGGCACTCTCCTGTACTCGTTTCCCGTCAACCTCCCGGCGTGGTCGCCGAACGGGGCTGAGTTGGAAGTGGCCCTCAAGAGCGGTGACTTCGCCAACTACCAGGCCGGCGCCACCGCCTGGCTCAACGCCCAGGCATCCGGCAAGACCGGCGAAGCCGCGTTAAAAGCGTTGCTCAAGGATCCGGCTTTCACCGCCATCCTCGACCAGCGTCAGTTCATCGCCAAAACAGGCGCGGACAAACTGGGCGCCTTTGCGAAAGCCGATCCGGCCAACCCAGCCTTCTTGGGCTGGCTGCTGAAAAATCCCAAGGCGCTCGATTTGTATCTGGAAGCCGTCGTGCCGATCGGCCTCGCGGCCCGCGAGCGGAACGACTACAAACTTTCCACCGGCGCACTCGAGATCTGGAAAAAAATTCTCGCGGCCGATCCGGACGCGAAGGACGGCTTGTATTTGAAGCTGGCCATCGCCACCGCCATCCGCCCGCCTGGCACCGGCAATCGCGGAGCCGGTGGCCAGAACGACAAGCCCGCCGAACCGGTGGGCCGTTACCTGCACTTCAAGAAGGCGCACCAGAACAAGGAGCTTTTTCCGAGCTTCAACAACCTCACCGTCTGGGAATATCAGCACGTCGTTTCGTCCTGCTCCTCGGACAGCGATCTGGCCTGGGCGCGCGAGGCAATCAACACCTGGCGGCCCGACTTGCGGGTCAATGAGTTGGTGGTCAACTCGACTAGCGAGGTGTGGCGCAGAAACTCGCCGCATCCGTACGATGACAGCTACAAGAAAGTTCTTTCCGGCGGCGGCAAGTGCGGACCGCGCTCATCCTGGTCGGTGATGGTTTGCCAAGCCTTCGGCATTCCCGCCATCGGCGTCGGCCAGCCGGCCCATGCGTGTGTCGCCTACAAGGCGGCCAATCCCATGACCCAGCCGCAGCCCGGCAGCGCGTGGAAGGTCGGCTACGGTCGCGGCTGGCAGGTGTCCAAACTCGAGGGCATGTCCGGCCAGGAATTTCTCGCGGGCATCGAGGAACGTTCACGCACGGCCGAATTCTCCGAAGTCGAGCATCTGCGGGCCTTCGCCTCCGCGCTCGTTTCCAAGGAACAAGCGGCCGCTGTCGTGGAGGTCGCCCATAAAATTCAGACGTCTGTCCCGTCCGTGAAGACCGATCTCACGGCGTCGGCCAAGGCGGACGAGGCGGAAAAGGAACTCACCCCCGCCAAGCCTGCCCCGGCGAAGGCGAGCAGCTCGAAGGAGCCGGTGAAGCTGGCCGCCGGCGCGACGCGCATCGAGGCCGCCGCGTTCTCCCGCATGTCGGGCGCGCACGTCTATGATTCTTACGGTGGCGGCCGGCAGGTGAATTTTGAGAAGAGCGTTCCGAGTTGGCTGGAATACACCCTCGACGTGCCGGTGTCGGGGACATACGTCATCGAACTGAAGACCGCGACACCCAACGACGAGCAGGTCTTCAACGTCAGCGCCGGCTCCGGGAAACTGGTCGAGATCAAAATCCCCAACACCACGGGACTGTGGAGCCAGACTGCGCCGGTGGAACTGCGACTCGAACAGGGCCGGCAGGTCTTGAAGATTGCGGCCCCGTCCCAGCGCGGTGTCGCGGTGCGTTTCATCGAGCTGAAAGCCAGGAGCTGAGATTACGCCACGGTTCATATCCACGGTCCTGCTCGCGTGCTCCGTCGGCGTACTCTTCAGCACCTGGGCGGCTGCCGGTGCCGATCCCGTACCCGCGGATACGGCCCGGCCCAACATCATTCTCTGCATGACGGATGATCAGGGCTGGGGCGACGTCAGTTGAACCGCGGAGCGTCCAGAAAGCAAATTCCTATCAGTATCAGTCCCTAAGAAAAAGCATTGCCGTGCGCCCAGCAAGGCATACAACAGAAGCAGATTAACCCGACGGAAAAGCAATTCTCCCTGAGCCGCGGAGCGTCCAGAAAGCATATTCCTATGAGTTTTATTCAGAAATTGGTGCTCCTTGCTTGTGCGCTGTGCGCCGCCATGCCCGGCGAAGCGGCCACCTTCAAGCGCAAAAGTGGGGAGGTAATCACCGGCGAGGTATTGAGCGCGAACAAGGAAGGCATCGTTTTCAAAACGTCCGAAGGGCGACTCACCCTCCGGATCCGCTACGAAGAACTTGACGAAGCGGAAATCTCAGGGGACGAGAAAGTGAAGAGATTTCGCGCCGTCCAGCCGCCGGCAACCCCGTCTGGAGGCGGTTCGGGGCAGCCTTCTGCTCCCGTGCTTCCGGGTTCTGATGGGAGCCCGATTCTCCCGAAAGCCGGCTGGATCTGGCCCCACAACGCGCTTGCCGCCGTCAGTCTCACCTACGACGACGGCAACCCGAGCCAACTCGACCAGACGATTCCCGATCTGGAGGGTGCCGGGTTCCGTGGGACCTTTTATCTGCACATCGCCCGGCTCGACATGCAGGCGCGCGTCGCCGAATGGCGGGCGGCGCACCAGCGGGGTCACGAGATGGGCAACCATACGGTTCGGCACGCCGGGCGGGGCGAAAAATACATGAAGCGCGACGGCCGGCTGCCCGTTTGGATGCCCCTGCCGCTGGAACGCTTTACGCCGCGGATGATCGCCGACGAGGTTACCGCCGCGGCTGACTGGCTCGACAAGAACATCAGGCCTGACCCCGACCGCACCTTCGCCTATCCCTGCAATTCCGTGGCCATCGGCGATCCGCCGGACGAAGCGTCCTACGCGGCGGCGATCCGGCGCCACCACTTCGCAGCCCGCGGCGGCGTTGACCCGGCGGTCAACGATCCGCGGACCGTGAACCTCCTGCGCATCGCCGACTTCGACGGTGACGGCAAGGGGGCGGCACCGTTGATTGCGCCCTGCACACAGGCACTGGCCTGCGGCGGCTGGACGGTTCTGTCTTTCCATACAACCGAGCGTGCGTCGCATCAGGCACTGCTGGCGCATCTGCGCGCCGGCCGCTACTGGGTGGCGCCGGTGAAGACAGTGGCGCGTTACGTGGAGACTGCCCGGCGGGAACAACCGGGCGGTGCAGCCGCCATACCGAAAACGGCCGCGGCGGCGCAGACGACGAATCCGGGCACAGGACTGTGGCCCCCGAAGCCGGTCAGCATCTCGAAAACAGAAGGCATCATCGAAGTCTTTTGGGACGCCGAATACAAGGCGGCGAGCCGCTGGACCCTGGGTCCCCAGGGCGTGGACGCGCAACTGGTGCCAAGCTGGGATCAGGTGATGATCCAGTGGAAGCCCAAGGCCGCCGGCGAAACCCTCGAACTGCAGCGCCCCTATGATCTCGACGTGTCCGGGTATCGCCGCCTGATATTCCGCACGCGTACCGGGCCAGATATCAAGACCACCGTCACGGCCGTGGTGGACGGAAAACCGGTACGTATCGTCACGGATGCACCCGGCAAGGTTTCCACCCTGGAACTGGCCGGCGAATTCCAGGGTTCACATTTGGAACAAGTCAAAGTGGTTTTCACCGCCGCCCAGGCCGGGGCGTTCACTTTCGAACTACGCTGGGTCATGGTGGACAAGCCTGGGATGGCGTGGGAGGCACCGACCGCCCCGTTCGACGGCATGCTCGTTGAGAAACCCATCAGCCCATTCGAACCGGGGATCGGGCTCCTGAGTTCCGCGGCGGACGTCGAGCAGATGCGCCAGGAGTTCAACTCGCCCTCCCATGCCGAGGTGGCCCGGATTGATCGCGATCTGGCGGCCCAGCAGGCCAAGATCGATCCCGCCTCCCTGATCCGCCGCTACGCCCTGTATTTCGGCGGGCGCGGCCGCTTCGACCGGGTGTCCGATGCCACGCACGACTTCGACAACGATGGCTTGACGCTCGCGTACGTCGGCCTGATGACTCAGAACGAAGCGTATATGCGGTTGGCCGCAAAGCATGCCGTTGTGTTCGCTCGCATGGAACACTGGTCGGAAGGCTTCGTGGACCGGTTTCCGGATGCCCCCTATCCCTTTAGCTGGAGTCGGCCCTGGCGTTCATGGCGCCATACGGGGTTCGCACCCAACGTGGCGTCGATCCAGGCCGCCCTGCTGTTGGACATGACCTGGAATTGGCTGACTCCTGCAGGCCGACAACTGATATTGACCGCGCTCCGCGAGAAGGGCATTCCCTATTTCGGGCCTTTCCTGCCGCCCCGCTACGGCGCCAATCAAGGGGCTCGTTTCACCAAGGGCTACTTGCTGGCCCGGATGGCCACGGCGCCCACGATCTCCGATCCGGCGCTGCAGGCCGAAATGCGGCAATTGCTGAAGGATTTCAATGCGTGCGTGACCGCTCAGACACGGGCGGACGGCACCTTCGAGGAGGACGGGTACGGCCAGTCCGTGATCGAGAATATCGCCGGCACCTACCAGGCCTTCAGCCGTTGCCTCCAGCAACCGACCCACGAGCTGGTCCCGCCCCGCATGCTGAAAAGCATGCGCTTCATGCTGGACAGCGATCGCACCGTGTCCGCACACGTGGCGGCGTTCGGTGCTGGCCCTTTGGGAGAGGAGTTGTTCGGCGCCTATTGCTGCCCCACCCATCTCACGGTCGGCTGGAACCCGGAAAACCATGGCTACGGGCTGGAGTCGGTGTGGTATCCCGCGTCGCGGGCCCAGGTCCGGAAGCGCTCGTCCACTCCCTTCAGTGTCTATCCGGATGGCGGCTGGGTATTCATGGGCAGCGAGGATCCGGCACTGGCCCGCGTCAGCCTGGAAAGCGGCTTCTGGGGAAAGGTCGGCCACATCTGGAAACACAAGAACACGGTCACGCTCGATGCCTTCGGCGAAACTTTGTTGCTGACGCGGCAGTATGCACTCTATTCCGACGCGCGTTTTCCGCGTACCTCCCGCGCGGCGGCCTACAACACGTTCACTCCGGGCGAACGCGATATGGATCTGAACCCGTCGGGCGCGCATGGCGCAAACTTGATCCTCACTAAAGACCTGGGACCGGCCGCCGTGGCGGTGAGTGACGCCGCCAGCGCGTGGCAGAAGGGGGTGCGCAAGGCGCTGCGCCGCGTGATCCTCCTGCGACCGAACATCCTGATCGTCGAGGATACCGCGGAATTCGATGCCGCGGAGCCCAGTGTGCAGAACTGGAATTCGCTCGGCAACTGGAAGAAACTGAACGATACGACGTGCGAACTACAGGTCGGCAAGGCCAAGGCGCGCCTGACAGTGGTCACACCCCAGACGGTGGCGATCGATTTGGCCGAGGATTCCATCCACCTGGAGCGCCTGTCGGATGCCGAACGCCTGCGCACCGGCAACATCTACCGCGAGCGGACGGTCCAGCGCGCCGCCTTCGCCAGTCCGGCGGCGAAACAACACCGCGTGCTGACGGTCATCAAGGCCTTTGACGCCAAGGCTCAGACACCCGCGAGCACGGTCACGGTGGTCCGGAAATCGCCGTTGATCGTCGACATCGCACAGGGGAATATGACGGCGCGGCTCGCCGACGGACCGGCTACCGAGCAGGACTTGTGGGGTTGGAAAGGCGAGGGCGAATGGTTCCTGGTCATTCGCGAAGGCGATAAGGTCGTCGCCACACATGCGTTTTGAGGCGGGCCTTGAGGTCAAACCGCACAATAGCAATTACCAGTATCAGTTGCATTTGAGCACATCTATTGGGCTCTGCAAATCGCCTTCGATTGCCGCCTTTAGCCGCAAAGAGTCTTTATCCTGCACCGTCTCCGCCAAGGCGCTCTCCACATACCGCCGGCAACTCCGCGCCTGCCGGGCTCGTCCCATCTGCCCAAGGACCGCCCCATAATCCACAAATGCCTGCCGCTCCAGCAACCGTTCCCGGTCCGCATCGTCATCAAAGATCGCCTGCCGCCCGTTGCCGCGCGCCGTGACGTGATAGATCGCTCCCGAATATAGCACCCTCTAATGTCGTGGCATGCCCTATCTCTGCCATTTCGCGCAGGTGCTTTCAAGCCTGCTAATGGGCGGTTTAGACCCCATACGTCCAATCATTTTTCTTCAATGCGCATGATTTATTTCGCGTTGCCGATCCCCCGCAGCAGTGATAGTCTTAATTGTTATTGAGGCAAATTATAGAACACATAAAACTGACGAGTCACGCGTTTCCCACTCAATCCTTCTCTCTCCACCGAGGGGTGTCATGATGATCGACAATCCCCCGCTGACGTTCAAAACCGGTTTCACCACGCCTCCGATATTGCGCGGCTTCTGTCACACAGTGGCCCTCGGCCTCACGTCTTTACTGGCCTCCTGCACAGGCACACGGCACGGGGACCCGATGCCTGGCCAGTCGGCCATTCCCCGTGCGCAGGCCTGCGACCACCGCTTCGGCGCTGACGCGACCTGGTCGCATTCGACCGACACCGCCGACGCCGGCACGTTCTTTTACGCGGAGGCCTGCGCCTTCCAATTCAATTTGGCCGTGACCGTCTTCGATTCGCCATTTCGCTTCAGCCATCCGTGGATGCCGTTGCCGGAAAAGCAGGGCGCCTCCGGCAATGGCCGCATTTCCTTTGAAGTCTACTTCCAAGTCGATCGCTGGCACGTTCCCGTGGGCGGCGAAACGTTCACGAAGATTCCCGATTACGATGCCACCCAGTGGAGCCAAGCGGCGGTCGACGCGGGTTTCCGCGTCAAGCCGGGCGAGACAAAGAGCAGCCGGTTCCCCAATCATGGACAACAACTATACGACATCAGCGGCGGGCGCTACGGCTTCGATGTTAAAACAGGTCGCGCGGGGTCCATCGACATTCTCACCCCACTCATCCGGTATCAGCGCCAATGGATCCAAGACTCCTATGGCCAGGCGGCATCCGCGGCCGCCTACAAAGGCGGTAAGAATGAAGAAGGAGCCGCCTACGGCATGATGTCCTTCTTCCTGGGTGGGCGCGGCGGGATCGATGACGGTTGCCTGGCCTACGGCCGCTCACGGCAAACGGAGCGCTATCTCGGATCGTCAACCCCGTTTGAGCTGACCCCGCGGCAAGCGTCGAGCCTCTCCTTGTCCACCCGCACGGGTGATATGAATTTACCGCGTGAGGATGTCCTGCGACAGAGCACACAACTCCTCCGCGAGGCGGTTCGCACCGGCGGCTGGTATACGGACTTCATCCATTGGCATAACCATCTCGGACTGTCCGATCCCACCACGCGCATGACGTTGCACGATTTCTTTGCGTCCCAGCGCGCTACGATGGCCGGCGCCAACGTCGTGGCCCTCGGCTATGGCGAGGCGCTTCAGCACAAGTATTTGCGGGACATGGCGACCGTCACCGTGAAGGGCGGCCCCGACGAGTTGGCGGTCCACGTCGCCTATCGCGATCCCTATCGTTCCTTACCGCTCGACCTATTCCGGATTCCGTTGAGCGTTCGCGTCGATTTGGCCGGAACGCCCTGGGCCGGCCGTGATCTCGTTTCGCCCGATGCCGCGGGCATTCGCAAACTCTCCCCCGATGTCTTCGCGGTCGAGGTTCCCTTCCATCAGAAAGAAGAAACCGTGACCGTGCGTCTGCGCAGGGCCGCAACTTCGCCGGATTACTTGGATTTCGGGCGACCCTCTATCGTGTCCGTGAGCGGCGAGCCCGACACCTGGCGCATCGTGACCGACAAACCCACGCGGTTGGTCCTCTTTGCCGCGCCGCCCGGTGGCGATTTGCGACGGGTGGCGCCGCTGGGGCGCAGTAACACGCTGGGATGCCGGCATGTCGTTGTTCAGAGCGACACCGCCGCCAAGCCTGAGGGGAGCGACGTCTATATCGGTGCCATAACGGGAACCGGACAATCGATTTTATGCGGGCCGGGCCGAAAAAAGCCAGGCGCGGAAGGAAACTGGACTTTTCCGCAAAGGCCAGATGGACGGGTGGATATCCAATCAGAACAGAAAGGTAAACCATGAAAAAGCGAATATTGGGACGAACAGACCCCCTTACTCCCCAACGCCGATCCCCAGTCTGAGCGTTTCCGGTGCGGCGGGCGAGAAAGCAAATTCCTAGCAGTTCTATGGATCATAATTTTTCTTTAGCTAACGATGAGTGGTGGCACCGGCGGGTTCAAGCTCCGATTCGACTTGAGACGTTATCGCCGGTTGCCACTCACGACTTGTTGTGCATGTCTGTTTGTGGATGCGGCGTCACTACCTTAGGAAGTGTGAAGAACCGGACCGAAACCCCGATGAGAACGATGAACGCAATCGTAGAAATGACAAGCCCCCAAGCCGTGCTCAGCAACGATACCGAAATATTTCGAGCCATTGCCTCGTGATCTGTTTCAACAGTCTGCGATAGATTACCGAATGCGCGAACCATGCCGAAAACTGTGCCAATCAGACCGAACATCGGGGGAACAATCACTCCGACAACTGATATCCAGATGGCACGAAGCCAGAAATTCCTGCGTCGTCTGACATGGTCATCACTTACCGCGGAGTTGGGCAGACTTTGCGGGGTCGTATATAGCTCAGTCATTTTCTGCACAACGTCTAGGCCATCCACGGCGGGAAAGGAAGCTTGAATTCAAAGAAGGACGTTGCCCGCCGTTGGATGTAGCGTCTTGTTCTGCGATCTTCATTTTGTTGGAGGAGACTCAATTACTGGAAGAGGTTCCACCTTGCTTGGCTCGACTATCCGGGGATCAAGCCATGGAACTGCACCCGACTCGTCCGTCACAGTCCCGTCGAGCTTTACTTTGAGGATTATCCATCCCTTTGCCTCCTCGGGGTTCGGTGACC
>SIBB01000032.1 GCA_009695395.1 Pedosphaera sp.
TCCATCTGTGTTTCATCTGTGTTCCATCTGTGGCCAAAGAATTCTTCTTCCCGGCCATGAGAGCTGCGGCCCGCATCGTCTCCGCCGCTGAGGCCGTCGCGGCGATTCCCTCCGGCGCGACGGTCGCGGTCGGGGGCTTCGTCGGCGCGGGGCACCCGGAGATGCTCTCGTCTGCGCTGGAGCGGCGATTTCTGGAGAGCGGTTCGCCGCGCGACCTCACGCTGCTCTACTGCGCCGGCCAGGGCGACCGCGCGGAACGTGGCTTGAACCATCTTGCTCACACCGGCCTTTTGAAGCGCGTCGTCGGTGGTCACTGGAACCTCGCGCCCAAGCTGGGCCGCATGGCGCTCGCGGGCGAAATCGAGGCTTACAATCTCCCGCAAGGCGTTCTCTGCGTGCTGCTGCGTGAAATCGCCGCGAAGCGTCCTGGAGTATTCACCAAAGTCGGGATGAACACGTTCATTGACCCTCTCCACGGCGGCGGTCGCCTCAACGCGCGCACGACCGAGCCGCTGGTTGAGCGCGTCTCACTCGACGGTGAGGACTGGCTGCGTTATCGCACCTTCCCCGTCACCGTCGGCCTCATCCGCGCCACGACCGCCGACGCGCGCGGCAACCTCACGCTCGAACGCGAGGCGCTCATCGGTGAGGTGCTCCCCATCGCGCAGGCCGCGCGCAACCACGGCGGCATCGTCATCGCGCAGGTCGAGCGAGTCGTGGAACGCATCGCGGACCCGAAGGCCGTGCGCGTGCCCGGGGTGCTCGTGGATTTCATCGTCGTCTCCGGTGGCACGCAGCACGACCAGACCTTCGCCGAGCCGTTCAACGAGGCTTACGTCACGAGCTTGGGACGTGACACCTCTTTCCAACCGATGCCCTTCAGTGAGCGAAAAATTATCGGTCGTCGCGTGCTGCGCGAGATTCGCGCCGGCGAGATTGTGAACCTCGGCATCGGTGTGCCCGAGGCCGTCGCAGCAGTTGCGACGGAGACGGGGCGGCTCGCGGAATTCACGCTGACGCTGGAGAGCGGCCCCATCGGCGGCGTGCCGACGGGTGGACTGAGCTTTGGTTGCAGCGCGCACCCGGAGGCGGTCGTCGACCAGCCGTCGCAGTTTGATTTCTACGACGGCGGCGGGTTGGACATCGCCGTGCTCGGTGCGCTGGAGGTAGACGCCGAGGGCAGCGTAAACGTCAGCACGCTCGGCGGCGGACGCTTCGCCGGAGTGGGCGGCTTCGTGAACATCACTCAGACCGCGAGGCGAGTCGTCTTCGCTTGCACGTTCCGCGCGGACGGGCTTGCGGTGGAGACGAGCAACGGCGCGCTTCGCATCACGCGCGAAGGTGCGAAGGCGAAGTTCGTGAAACGCGTGGCCCAAGTTTGCTTCCACGGCCCCTCGGCGGTGGCGCGCGGCCAGCAAGTGCTCTACGTCACCGAGCGCGCAGTGTTCGAGCTGAAGGCGGACGGCCTGCACCTGCGCGAACTCGCGCCCGGCGTGGATCTGAACGCCGAAGTCCTGCGCCGGATGGACTTCGCCCCGCACGTTGCCCAGCCAAGTCTGATGTCGGCGGAGTGTTTTTCAAAGTGACAGAGCGCGACCTTTCCAGGCTTTGCTCCTCTTTGTCGTGTGAACCCCGCTTGGGAAGTCGGCGTTGAGCCATCCACTTGTGCGGCCGCTTCCGGATGGAGGGCAGGCGGGACGCACTGCACTGCTCTCACTTCGTCCTCAGAAACGCTGTGATGTCCGCTAGCTCCTGCGGCCCCATGCCCATCTGCTCGGCGCTCAACATCAGCGAGCGGCCCAGCGGCTTCTTCTCTTTGATACGGTTCTTCGGGACGGTCTGCGTGATGCCGCCGGTGGACATGATGATGACCGGGTCGGCATCCGCGAGGAGCAGACCGTGGATGACGGTGCCGTCCTTCAAGGTCAGCTCGTGCCCAGCGAACCCGTGCGCGATGTCCGCACTCGGCTCCACGATGGAACGCAGCACCACGTCGAGTGGCTGGCGGCTGGCCCAGCCGGTGAGGTCCGGGCCGAACTCCACGCCTTCCTTGCCGACGCGATGGCAGGTGTAACACGCGGTCGCAATCAGCGCACCGCGTTTGGTGTCGCCCTTGAGTTTGGCGACGTCGGGGAGGGAGAAGGGCTGCGAAACTTTCGGTGGCTCGGGGACGACGACAGCGGTGAGCTGAATCTTGTCCGGGTCGTAGATGCCGCGTGTCTTGAGCGCGTTGGCAAGGCCGTGGCCAGCCCAGTCGTTGTCCTTCCGGTTCAGCAGCCACCAGAGGGCTTCGACCTTCACGAGCTTGTCGGTCGCAGCAGCGATTTCGAGCATGGCCTCGGCGGCTTCGCGGCTGCGGTTGAAGGCGATGGCGGCCAACGCCCGCTTGCGTTCCGCGTCCGGCAAACTCGGGGCCAGCGCACGCGTCTTGAAGTCCGCGATGGACTGCGGCGGGTGCAAACGCCACGCAATCCACGCCCAGCGCAGCGACCATTTCAGCGGGTCGGCGTTGCCTATCGAGGGCTTGAGCAAGTCGTAGCCCTTTGCCTCACGCCCACGCACGGCGAGGCCGAGCGCGTCGAGATAAGCGCGGTCCCGACCATCGAAGCGCTGCGCCAGCACGATGAACGCCTGCTGCGCGTCCTGTGTGTAGAAGTTGCGGCCCTCGCCCATCGTCTGCCACACGACATCGCGCAAGCCCAGCGCGGCCTCGCGGCGCACGGCGGCGGAGGGATCGGTCCACACCTTCACGGACTGCCATGCATACCACGGGCCGTCGTTGGTGCCCGCGCCGCGCATGTCGCCTTGGAACGGCTTGGGCAAGCCACTGCCTCCACGCTCCTCGAGTTGACGGATGGCGCGTAAGGTTGTGAGGCGGATGTTGTCGTCCTTGTCCGCCATGAGTTCGAGCAGCCGGGCCTTGGCGCGAGGCAGGTGGCTGAGGAGCCAGATGGCGCGCGCGCGGATGTGCGGTTGCTCGTCCTTCAAGAGCTTTTCCAAAGCGGGCTGGGCCTTGGATCCATGCTCCTTCACGGCGGAGAAGGCCGCGCCGCGAACGTTCACCGCCGTGCTCTTCAAGGCCGCCACCGCGCCCTCGGGCGTGCTGAGGTCCACCTTCGGCACGGTGGGTTTGAAACCCTTCGGCGCGATGCGGTAGATAGTGCCGCCAAGCGTCTCGTCCATCGTGGCGTGGCCGCCAACGCGCGGATCGAACCAGTCCGCCACGTAAATCGCGCCGTCCGCTCCGACCATTACGTCGCTCGGTCGGAAGAGCGTGTGCAACTCGCGCGTGACCGTGGTCGCGCCGCCGATGAAGTCGCTGCCGACGAACTTGCCCTCGGGATTAGTCGTGAGGAAATCGAAGCGCTCCAGCTTGAAGCCCGCGCCGTCCGGCTTCGGGTAGTAGCCGAAAACTGTGTTGCGCCCCGGCTCGCAACTGAGGAGCAGGTTGCGGTGCTTCTCGCCTAGCGCGCTCTCTTCTGCGAACGCGATGCCTGTGGGCGAGCCGCCGCCATACACATCACCGGACGGCATGGTGCCAGGGTCTTCCTGCCGCCACTGCGCGGTGGGCACGCTCTGGCCGGGTCGGCGGTCGGCTTGCCACGAGCGCTTGCCATCGGCGGAGCAGAAACCGGCGTTGCCACCCTCAGGCAGGAACGCGACGCGGCACGCGGGCGGGTCGTCGTTGTCGTTTTGGAAAACGTCGCCGAAGGAGGTGACGGTCTGCTCGTAACTGTTGCGGAAGTTGTGGCCGAGGATGCGCACGCCGGAGCCATCGGGATTCATGCGCGCCGCGAAGCCGCCAATCCACACGAAGCCGTCGTCCGACTTCGAGCCCGCGATTTCGCGCGGGTTCCAGCCGAGGTCGCCGGGATTCGTGCGGCCGTAGTAAGGGTCGTAGGCGCTGCCGATGCGGAAGGTCTTGCCGGACTTGTCGGTGAACTGTGCGCCGCTGTTGCCCGCGTTCCAATACCACTGCCCGTCCGGCCCGACTGTGACGCTGTGCAGCGAGTGATCGTGAATGCGCCCGTTGAAGCCGCTAAGAATGACTTCCCGTTTGTCCACGCCGGGGTCGAACTTCGCGTTGCGGTCCACATCCGTGTAAACGATGAGGTCCGGCGTCATCGAGACGATGACCTTGTTATCAATGACGCAGATGCCCATCGGCGCGAGCAGGAACGGCTCCTGCACGAAGGTCCACGACTTGTCCGCCTTGCCGTCGCCGTCGGTGTCCTCCAGCACAATGATGCGGTCACCCGCCGGCTGGTGTTTGGACTGGCTGCGGTAGTTCACGCCCTCGGCCACCCAGATGCGACCGTGCTGGTCCGTGTCCATGTTGGTGGGATTCTTCAACATGGGCGAGGCGGCCCAGACGGAGATTTCGAGGTCGGGGTCGGAGAGTTTGAAGAGGCTCGGCGGGACGTGCGTGGGCGCGAGGTCGGCAGAGTTGGCGACGGAGACGATGCCCACGAATGCGGCGAGAGCAGTCAGGCGGGCGAACGTCATGCGAAGGATTTAGCGACAACGGAGCATGGCGTCGAGGCGACAAGTGTTCAGTTGGTGAACCACCGGCCGGTCGTGGAATGCAGACTGAACACTTCCCTCTGGCCGCTCACGCTTCCGCGTGTAAGGTTGCGCCCGCTGACACGTCCAACACATCGCGCGGCACGGGTGCGCCGCGTCTCTAACATGAACCGCCGAAACTTCCTCCCGCTCGTCGCCGCACTGCCGGCGCTCGCCACCACCATGAACGCCACCGACGCCAAACCCAAGGACACGCCCAAGGAAGCCGCCAAGCCCAGCACCGATGCGAAAGCCGCCACCGAGAAGCTCGTCGTGGGCGGTGGCTGCTTCTGGTGCACCGAAGCCGTGATGCAGCGCGTCAACGGCGTGAAGAAGGTTGTCTCAGGCTACTCGGGAGGCCATGTGGTCAACCCGACTTACGAACAGATTTGCACCAAGACCACGGGCCACGCGGAGGTCATCCAAATCGAGTTCGACCCGAAGCAGGCTACGCTCGCGACGCTGCTGGAGGTGTTCTTCGCCGCGCACGACCCGACCACGTTGAACCGGCAGGGCGCGGACAGCGGGCCGCAGTATCGCTCGTGCATCTTCTACGCGAACGACGCGCAGAAGCTGGCCGCGGAGGAGGGAAAGAAGAAGGCGCAGCCGGGCTGGAAAGACCCTATAGTGACGGAGATTGCCGCGCTCAAGAACTTCTACGCGGCGGAGACGGAGCACCAGAATTTCTTCAACCTGAACTGGAACCGGAACGGGTATTGCAGCGCGGTCATCGTCCCGAAACTGCGGAAGCTCATCAAGGAAGGGAAGATCCGGGAGAACTGATCCAGCAGGATCAGCGTCCCGTTTGTCCTACTTCTTGTAAAGCGCGCTCAACTGCGCTGCGTAGCCATTGAGCGGCAGCGTGCGGATGCGGTCGCCGGAGTCCACCACGCGTTCGGTCGCCTGTGACCAGCGTGCGTGGGGGATGGCGGGGTCCACGTTCGCCTCGAAGGGATACTCCTCCGGCGAAAGCGTCTCCCAAAGCGTCTTGGGCTGCTTGTCAGTCAGCTCGATTTCGACCAGCGACTTGCCGCTCTTGAAACCGTATTTCCACGGCACGACGAGGCGGATAGGCGCGCCGTTCTGCTTGGGCAGCGGCTTTCCGTAAACTCCCGTGGCGAGCATCGTGAGCGGGTGCATGGCCTCCCCCAGCGTCAGCCCCTCGGTGTAAGGCCACGGGTAGCCGCGCAGTCGGGCGACGCCGGGCATCTGCTCAGGGCGGAAGGCGGTGACGAACTTCACAAACTTCGCCCCTGCCTTGGGCTGCACTTTCTCCAGCAGCTTGCGCAGCTCGAAGCCCGTCCACGGCACGATGGCACTCCATGCCTCGACGCAGCGGAAGCGATACACGCGTTCTTCCAAGCCGAACTCCGCCGCAAGCTCCTGCGCATCCAGCGTCACCGGCTTCTCGCAGAGGCCGTGGATCTTCACGGGCCACGGCGCGGTGACGAATTTGTCCACGCGCTGATGCACGGCTTCCTTGTCCGTGCCGAACTCGTAGAAGTTGTTGTAGGTAGTGAAGACTTTTTCCTTGGACAAGGGCAGGTCGGGGCTGAAGGCGATGTTGCGCTTGGCCGGGTAAAGCTGCCTCGCATCGGCAGCGTGCACATCACTCTCCAGCAAGCCGGACGCCGCCAGCAGACCGCCGCCGGTGAGGCCGAGTTCGCGGAGAAACTTCCGGCGGTTGCGATAGGCGCGCTCCGGCGTGACGCGGCTTTCAGGGAGGTGCCAGTCGGGACGGAAGATCAGGTTTGGCATGGCGGGAAAACTGACGCGACACCGGCGGGCTTGCATCAATAATGTTGATCGCGCCGCTTCGTGTGGGGCAAGTCCGCTGTTAAAAACTGGCCGTCTCCCATCACCCGGCTTGAGCCCATCAATCTCGGGGCTTTACGGAAATGGGAACCCCGCTACATTTTCTCCCACATGACCCCAGCCGAAGACAGGCGCTTCGCCGGACTTCTCAACGAGGATCTGCAGGCGCTGAAGCTCACCGCAAAGATGCGTTGTTTCAAGGCTGGCCAGACCGTCTTTCACGCGGGCGATCCGGGCGACGGCTTCTATCTTGTGGAGTCGGGCACTGTCATTATCTCCGCAATCGTCGACAAAGATGCCCGCCCGCTGGCGACCGTCAGCGCCGGCGAGTTCTTTGGCGAGATGGCCCTACTGGAGGAGGCGCCGCGTTCTGCCACCGCCACCGCCGAGGTGGAGACGCGGGCGTTCTGCATCGGGCGCGAGGAGTTGCTCGCTCTGCTCGAGCACCGGCCCAAGCTGGCGCTGAACCTCATCCGCGAGTTCAGCCACCGCGTCCGCTCGCTGAACCAGAAATACATTGATGAGATCCTCCAGGCCGAGCGCCTGACCATGGTGGGCCGATTCGCACGCACCATCGTCCACGACTTCAAGAATCCGCTCAACATCATCGGGCTCGCCGCGGAGATGGCCGGCATGGAGATCGCCACGCCCGAGATGCGCGGCCAGGCGCAGGTGCGCATCTGCCAGCAGGTCGCGCGCATGACCCACATGCTCAACGAGCTTCTGGACTTCACGCGCAACACCGACCACCAACTTGTCCTGGCCTCGGTCAACTACGCCGAGTATGTCACTGAGTTGGGCGAGGAGATCGGCGCTGAAATCGCCGCGCGCGGGATGCAGTTGCTCATCGAGTCACCGCTGCCAAAGGTCATCGTGCAAGTCGAGCCACAGCGGCTTTCGCGCCTCTACTGGAACCTCGTCAACAACGCCGTGGACGAGATGAAATCCGGCGGCGTCATCACGATTCGCGCGGCCACGCGCGGCGGCGAAGTGGTCACAGAGGTCGAAGACTCCGGTCCCGGCATCGCCCCGGAGATTACCGAGCGGCTCTTCGAACCGTTCGTGACGCACGGGAAACAAAACGGCACCGGTCTAGGACTCTCCATCTGCAAGAAGATCGTCGAGAGCCACGGCGGTAAAATCTCTGCCCGCAGCGAACCGGGGAAGGGCGCGACGTTTGTCTTCACGCTGCCCCTGAGCAGATAGAGTGTTCAGTGAGGATCCCGTGTCCCGACCGCTGACTAAAAACTGAACACTGAATTCTTGCCCCTCCCCGCTTCACCGCGCGACACTCACTCACCGCGATGAACCGCATCCGCCTGTTGCCTGAGCAAGTCGCCAATCAAATCGCCGCCGGCGAGGTGATCGAGCGCCCGGCCAGCGTTGTGAAGGAGCTCGTCGAGAACGCCCTCGACGCCCAGGCCTCGCATCTCTCGGTGGAAATCCTCGCGGGCGGGCGCGGCCTTGTCCGCGTGACGGACGACGGACTTGGCATGAGCCGCGACGACGCGCTGCTCTGCCTCGAACGCCACGCCACCAGCAAGGTGCGGAACGCCGAGGATCTCTTCCGAATCACCACCATGGGCTTTCGCGGCGAGGCGCTGCCGAGCATCGCCAGCGTGAGCCGCTTCACCCTCACCACCCGCGAGCGTGACAGCGAGTCGCCCGAGGCCACGCAAGTCATCGTCCACGGCGGCAAGATTCTGGAAGTCCGCTCCGCCGGTGCGCCGAGCGGCACGAGCGTCGAGGTGCGCCAACTCTTCTTCAATCTGCCCGTGCGCCGGAAATTCCTTCGCGCCGAGGAGACCGAGCGCGCACACATCCACCACTACCTCACGCTCGCCGCGCTCGCGCACCCACACGTCGCCTTCACCTTCACCACGGACAGCCGCACCGTCTTCCAGCTCCCCACGGCGCCGCCAGCTACCGACCCCGCCGGCCAGCTCGCCGGCCTCCGCGAGCGCCTGCGCGCGCTGCAAGGCGCCGACTTAAAACTCCTCACCGTGGACACACGCAGCACCTACTCGGAATTGCCCGACGCCGCCGACATCGAGCAATCGGCAATCGGCAATCGGCAATCGGCAATTCGCTTGTGGGGTTTCATCGGTGCGCCGGGCGTCTCGCGCGGCTCGCGGGACGACCAGCATCTCTTCGTCAACCGCCGCCCCATCGAGAACCGCGCGCTGAACTTCGCGCTCATGGAGGGCTATCACACCGCGTTGATGAAAGGCCGTTACCCCGTAGCTTGCCTCTTCCTCGAACTCGATCCGGCGCAGGTGGACGTGAACATCCACCCGGCGAAGCGCGAGGTGAAGTTCCACCATGAGCGCGCGATACGCGCCTTTGTCACGCAGGCCATCCGCGACACGCTGCTTCGCTTCCACGCGCCCGGCACGGCAGACCTTCCAGTCGGCCAGTGTTCGCCACCGTCGAGCGAAGTTAGTTCTCACGAGGACGCCCAGCAGCGCGTCCCTACAACAATCCCGCAGCCTCTCCCGTCTGCCGATGCCACCCCCGACTTCTTCCCATCGCTGCCAGGCAAGCCCATCCCCGACTGGCCCGCCACCGCGCCGAAGCAAACGCCCTTGCCGATGGGGTTCAGCGGACAGCCAGCAGCCGTCAGCCGTCAGCAGCCACCCGCACCCGCTCACTCTTCACTAATCACTAATCACTCTCCCCCGCTCCTCTCCGTCCCGCTCCGCCTGGTCGGCGCCATCGGACGGCTCTACGTGGTGCTGGAGAGCGACCGCGGGCTCGTGCTGATGGATCAGCACGCGGCGCACGAGCGAGTTCTGTTTGAGCAGATGCTCGCCCGCCTCGAAGCCGGCGGCGAGGCGGACTCGCAACGGCTCTTGCTTCCCGAGACCGTCGAGTTGTCCGTGCGCGATGTGGAGTTCCTCCGCAAGCAACTGCCCATCCTCTCGCGCCTCGGCGTGGGTCTCAGCGAGTTTGGCGAGCGGACATTCCTCCTCGAAGCGCTGCCACCCTTCGCAAAGGTTTCCGACTCGCGCCGCTTCGTGGTTGAACTCGTGGACGCGCTCAAGTCCGCCGGGGAAGGCGTCAACGCGCTACGCCTCGGCGAGGATGTCATCGCCAAGACCGTCTGCCGCCACGCAGTGAAAGCCAACGACCCGCTCGCCGGCCCGGAGCTGGAGAATCTCGTCGCCGACTTGCGCCGCTGCCGAATGCCCTACACCTGCCCGCACGGCCGGCCCACGATCATCGAGATGAGCTTGAAGGAGCTGGAAAAGAAGTTTGGTCGCGTGCAGTGAAGGTCGGGCGCAGACCGAAGTTCAACCTCAGCCTTTGGACCAGCACGAGGATGTGCTGCCTGTCCGCAGCACTCCGTCGCTCACTGAACACTGATTACTTTCCCGCGGCTCATGCGCGACAGCTTCGCCACCCACTCGGTCTTGTGCGGCAGCGGGTCGGCGTCGGCCCCAGAGTTTTTCACCATCTCGCGCTGCGTGACCAACGGGCACTTCGCCTTCGACTGCTCGTGCGCGGTGTCCGTCTTGCGGAGCGCGAACTGCGCGCCCATCATCAGCGCGGGCGGGAGGATTCCGTTGCATCCCCGCGCTGCCTCCGCAAAGTCCCCGCGCGCATGATTCAGAACATCATCTTTGATTGGTCGGGCACGCTGGTGGATGACCTGCCCGCCGTGCTGCACGCCACCAACCATGTCTTCGTCTCCGCCGGCAAACCGGAGCTGTCCCTCGAGCAGTTCCGCGCCGAGTTCTGCCTGCCCTTCCAGCCCTTCTACGACCGCCACCTGCCCGGCGTGCCGATGGTGCAACTGGAGAAATGGTTTCACGAACGCTTCCGCGAAGTGCAGGAGCTCGTCGAGCCGCTGCCGCACGCGCGCGAGTTTCTCGTCTTCTGTCGCGAGCGCGGCGTGCGGACGTTTCTCCTGAGCACGGTGCATCCCGACCACTGGCAGACCCAGGCCGCGCGCACGGATTTCGGGCGGTTCATTGACCGGCCCTACACCGGCGTTTGGGACAAGCGGCAGGTCATCCAGCAGCTCCTCGCCGAGAACGGCCTCGACCCGCAGGCCACCGTCTTCATCGGCGACATGGCGCACGACATCGAGACCGCGAAGCACGGCGGCATCCATTCCGTGGCCGTCCTCACGGGCTACAACAAACTCCCGCAACTCCGCGCCGCCGCGCCCGACCTCATCGTCGAGCACCTCGGCGAACTCCGCGCCCTGTTGACGCGGAACGAAATGCGCCTCGCCTCTCAACTCTCAACCCTCAACTCTCAACCGCTGCCCATCTCCACCGTCGGCGGTCTCATCCGCGATGCCGACGACCACGTGCTCATGATCCGCACGCACAAGTGGTCGCATCTCTGGGGCATCCCCGGCGGCAAGATCAAGTGGGGCGAACGCTCCGAAGACGCCCTCCGCCGCGAGCTGAAGGAGGAGACCAACCTCGACATCACGGACCTCCGCTTCGTGCTGGTGCAGGACTGCATCCACTCGAAGGAGTTTTACCGCGATGCCCACTTCCTCCTGCTCAACTACACCTGCCGCGTCGCCGGCAGCGCCCCGCCCGTCACGCTGAACGACGAGGCGGAGGAGTTCCGTTGGGTGGAGCTAGCCGAGGCGCTGACGATGGAGCTGAACCAGCCGACGAGGATACTTTTGGAAGAGGTTGAAGGGCGGAAGAGTTGAAGAGCAGCCCCCGTTCACGCTTCCACCCTTGAACTCTTCAACCACCCACCCTATGCCCACCGACACGATCACCCTCGTCGATCTGGAAGTTCACTACCACGTCGGCGTGCCGGACGCGGAGCGCGCGCAGCCGCAACGGTTGCTGCTCACCATCGAGATGCAGCGCGATTTCACTCGCGCTGCCGCGAGCGATGACCTGCGCGAGACGATTGACTACTACGCCGTGTCGCGCCGCCTGCTGGCCTTCGGCGAGGGCCGGAGCTGGAAGCTGATTGAGAAACTCGGGGCGGATATCGCGGCGCTGGTGCTGGTGGACTTTTGCGCGGAGGAGGTCACGGTCGAGGTGAAGAAGTTCATCATCCCCGAAGCGAGGTATGTGAGCGTGAGACTGACGCGAACGCGGAGTTAAACTTTTTTTGAGCCGGGTTAATTCCCGTTTGTCTTCGGCACAAGGAGCACTTCCTTGAGCTTGGAGGTCACGGCCGCTGCGGAAGCGCCGGTGCTCGACTTCATTCCCGCTGCGAGGCCGGAGACAAATGCCGTCGAGGCCGAAGTGCCGCTGACCATGTAGGCCTTGCCGCCGAAGTAGATGATGCTCGAACCCGGCGCGGCCACGTCCACGAAGTCACCGCGGTTTGCGTAGCTGGCGAGGCCGGTCTTGCCCCCCGCCGTCACCGCGAGCACCTCGGGATAGGCGGCCGGATAATTGGGCAGCGTTGTTGGCTCGTTGCCGGCGGCGGCGATGAAGAGCACGCCGCGTTCGGCTCCCTTGATGATCACGTTGTGCAGCAACTGGCTGTCACCCGCGCTGGCGAGGCTGAGGTTGATGACCGTCGCCCCCGCATTGAGCGCCTCGACGATGCCGAGCGCGACGTTGAACGTGCTCGTGTTCTCCGCATTGCCATACACGTCCACCGGCAGCACGCGCACGGACGAGGCTGCGTCCTTGTCCTGTGTGGACGCGAGGCCACGCAGCAGCGTCTCAAACATCGCGGTGCCGTGCGTGGGACTCGCGGTGCCGGGCGGCGCATCGCCGGCGACAGACACTCCTGCCAGCAGGAATTCTCCGTAGGGGGAATTCTTCTGCACGGCCACATCAATCAGGCCCACGCGTAACTGACCCGCCGGCGCGCTCGCATCGGGCTTGAGGTTCAGCAGTTGGGCGGAACTCGCGGCGAGCGGCTCGGTGAGCGCGGGTCGCGGGACGGAGTAATTGTAGTCCACGTCGAAGTCGCTGTTTTCGTTCAGCTCGGCAATCGCCCGCCGCGCGGCGGCCTCGTCCGCGAACTTCAGCCGGTAAGCGCCGAACTCGTCCACGCGTGCGGTGATCTTCGCGCCGAGGCGCTTCGCCAGTTCTTCTGCGCTGCCCTTGCTGCCAGCTTTGCGCAACAGGACGAGTTCGTCCGCGATGGGCTTGGGCTTGTCCGGCTCGCGCCGTTGCACGCGCTGCGTGGCATCGCCGACGGAAGTGCGGAAGACGAAGAGTTTGGCGGGCGCATTGGGCTGAGGCAGCACGGCGAAACTGAGGTCGCCCAGCATCCGCCCGAGTGCTTCGCCGGATGCGAGCTTGCTGAACTTCACGGAGACCGGCTGCTTGAGCTGTGCGCCTGGCTCCACGAAGACCTGCCAGCCGGTGGCATCCGCAAGATGTTCAAGAAGTTTCGGCAGCGACCAGCCGTTGATGTCCGCATCCACGCGCTCGCCGCCGCCCCAGACCAGCTTGTCCGCCGCGAGCGACAGGTCAGCAGCAAACGCGAGGGACAGCAGCGCGAGGCACAGGCCGGTTCGGAGCGCGCGGTTCATGGCTCACCCATAGCATCCCGGCTGCGCGGCTGCGAGCCGTGTTTCCGAATGCGTGGCTGAACAGGGGAAAGTATGCGCTTCACTTCGCCGCAGTCGCAGCTCAGAAGTCCGTGCTCGCGTCCTTCAACTCCAACTCCTTGATCCACGCATTGCGATAGCGCACGTCGTGGCCCTCGCACTGGAGTTTCAAGCCCTGCGGCGAGTCGGTGATGCCCTTGCCCTTGTCGTTGCCGCCGTCCACGCCGGAGTTTGCGCCGCCCCAGACCTGATTGATCGAGACGTTCTTGTGGACTTTCTGGCCATTGAAATACATCGAGACCATCGCCTTCTCGGTTAGCTGGCCGTCCTTGAACCGTGCGGCGCGGAACACGATGTCGTAGCTGTTCCACTTCCCGAGGCCGGCGAACGCGTGATAGGGCGACTCGGTCTCGTTGATGACCGCGCCCATGCCGTGCTTGGTCTTGTCGCCCTCCTGAATCTGAATCTCGTAGCGGTTCTGGAGATACACGCCGCTGTTGCCGCGCGGGTTCATCACGAGGAACTCGATGTGGAGGCGGAAGTCGCGGTAAGCCTTCTTCGTCACGATGTCCGCCGTGCCGTATTTGGCACCAGCGGCCACGGGGTCATCGGTCTGCACCACCGTGCCCTTGTCCACCGGATCGTCCACGACCTTCCACTTGATCGGCAGCGACGAGGCGAAGCGCGGCCCCTGCCAGTAAGTCCATTTCTCATCCAGCATCTTGCGCGAGCCATCAAGGATGACCTCCGCTCCGGCGACAGGCTTGGCCCCGACACCGATGGAGGGATCGGCCGCAACAGCGGCGGTGACGGTGAGAAGTGAAACGAACAGGGAGCGGATCAGGAGTTGCATGGCAGTGATTGGATTCAGTTTCACGCTTTATGCACAAAATGACCGCGCAAGGCAAATGGTGGTTCAGAGCGCGGAGTCAGACCGCGTTCGGGGGCCGGACGCAACGCGAGCCAGCAGGAGGGAGGCGGGCTCGTTGACTCCGGGGAAATGCGCCGATACGTTCACCGCACATGATGGCTGGAACTCCAATCGCCCCCGCCGCCGCCGCCCAGCCGAGTTTTCGCGTGGGCGACGAGCGGCTCATCAAGCTCACCGCCAACGCCGCGAAGAAGGTTTCCACCCTGCTCACCAAGCAGGGCCGGCCCGCCGGTGTGCTGCGCGTGGCCGTCATCGGCGGCGGCTGCTCCGGCTTGCAATACAAGATGGACCTCCAGGACCGCCCGCAGAACCGCGACTTCCTCGTCGAGAGCGCGGGCGTGAAGGTAGTCGTGGACCCCAAGAGCGCCCTCTACGTGACCGGCAGCGAGCTGGATTACGTGGACGCGCTGACCGACGGCGGGTTCAAGGTGACGAATCCCAACGCCGCTACGAGTTGCTCGTGCGGCGAGAGTTTTAGCGCGTGACCGACTGCTTCGCCCTGCTCGATGAGCCGCGTCGTCCGTGGCTGGACGCGGACTCGCTCAAGACCAAGTTCCTCGCCCGCTCCGCAGCGGCGCACCCCGACCGTTTCCACAATGCGCCCGCCGCCGAGCGCGCCGTTGCGCAGGAGCGTTACACCGAACTCAACGCCGCGTTTACCACGCTGCGCGAGCCGAAGGAACGCTTGCAGCACCTGCTCGAACTGGAGTCCGGCGCGAAGCCCGGCAACATTCAGTCCACGCCACCCGAGCTGACGGATCTGTTCTTCGCTGTTGGCCAGCTCTGCCGCGACGTGGATTTCTTCCTACTGGAGAAGGGCCGCGCAAACTCACCTTTGCTCAAGGTGAAGATGTTCCGGCGCGCGATGGAGTGGACGAACCAGCTCAACGCGCTGCAAACGCGGCTGCGTGCGAAGCGCGGTGAGGTGGAGGCGGAATTGCAGGCCATGAACGACGCGTGGCTCGCTGCACCGTCGGAGCCAGAGGCACGGCGGGCGGCGCTGCCCCTCGCACGGCTGGAGCCGCTCTATCGCACGCTGAGTTTCCTGAGCCGCTGGGCCGGGCAGTTGCAGGAACGCGTGGTCACGCTGGCGTTTTGAATTTGCGCCCGTGCGACGATTGACGCCGCCTTCGCTGAGTGGCTACGGTCGCCGCGTTGTTCATCCGGTTGCCAAGTAAACACCCCATGAAAAAGACTCTCCTCGCTCTCGGGCTATCCATCGCCTGCCTCGCACCAGCCGCCGATAAGGACGGCTGGATTTCCCTCTTCGACGGCAAGTCGCTCGCGGGCTGGAAGGCGAACGAGGCCCCGGACACCTTCAAGGTCGAGAACGGCGAACTCATCGTGAAGGGGCCGCGCGCGCACCTGTTCTACGTGGGCGACGTGCAGGGCGCGAAGTTCAAGAACTTCGAGCTGAAGCTGGACATCAGCACCCGGCCCAAGGCGAACTCCGGTGTCTATTTCCACACCGAGTTCGGCCCCGGCTGGCCGGCCAAAGGCTATGAGGTGCAGGTCAACAACACCCACGGCGACCCGAAGAAAACCGCCGGCCTCTACAATGTGAAGGACAACCTGGAAGCGCCCGCGAAGGACGGCGAGTGGTTCACCATGACCATCAAGGTTGTCGGCAAGCACGTCACCACCAGCGTCAACGGCAAGGTCATCGTGGACTACACCGAGGAGGAGCAGCCGCAGCGCAAGAGCAATCCAGGCCGGCTCATCGGCAGCGGCACTTTCGCCATCCAAGGCCACGACCCCGGCAGCGTGATTCACTACAAGAACATCTTCGTGAAGCCGCTGCCGTGAGCGGGTGGGCAGCGTTTCTCCGCACAGAACTGTAATTGCTGGCGAGCTAGCCTTTTGACAGGCTGCGGCCAACCGCATGGCCCACGTCTCCGACTTCCTCACGCCGGCCGAGTTGCAGAAGGTAGCGAACTTGCAGGTCGTCGCGCAGCGGGTGGTCGAGGGCTTTTTCTCCGGGCTGCACAAGTCGCCGCACAAGGGCTTCAGCGTCGAGT
>SIBB01000033.1 GCA_009695395.1 Pedosphaera sp.
CAGCCCGTCCTCACCCATCGCATTCTGACGAACTTCCAAGCGCAGACGGAGGGCATGACGAGTCCGAAGATTATCGAGCGGCTGCTGGGAGAGCTGCGGGGGAAGGAAGGCCGCGGGAAGCAGTGATTTTGACCTGACGCCGACATCCCCGAACTGTCTGCCGGTTTCGCGCGGAAGAACCATTGGCATCCGACGCGCTGGCAACTAAGCTCGGGAATGCTTGAAGGGAACGATACCACTGTCGCAGTGACCCGCGACTCCCACGCCAAGCCGCCTTTGCACGACGTGCAGAGCGGGCACGACCACCGCGAGCTGCGGATTGACAAGGTCGGCGTGCGCGGCCTGCGTTTCCCCATCCAGATTCGCGACAAGGCGCACAGCCACCAGAACACCATCGCCACCATCTCGATGTGCGTGGACCTGCCGAAGGAATTCAAGGGCACGCACATGAGCCGCTTCATCGAGGTGCTCAACGCCCACGGCTCCATCGTCCACGTGGAGAACATCGAGGATATCCTTCATGCGATGCAGGTCAGGCTGGACGCCGCCACCGCGCATCTGGAGATGGAGTTCCCGTTCTTCCTCACCAAGAAGGCGCCCGTGACCGGCATGGAGGGGGTGATGGACTACACCGCGCGCTTCGCGGCAGCGGCGTGTGGGAAGGAAATTGACTTCGTGCTGACGGTCATCGTCGGCGTGACCACGCTGTGCCCCTGTTCCAAGGCCATCTCCAAACACGGCGCTCACAACCAGCGCGGCAACGTCACCGTCTCCATCCGCTCGGACAAGGTGGTGTGGATCGAGGACCTCATCGCGCTCGTCGAGGCCAGTGCCAGCAGCGAACTCTACTCCCTGCTCAAGCGGCCGGACGAGAAGGCCGTGACCGAGCGCGCCTACGAGAACCCGGTCTTCGTTGAGGACCTCGTCCGCAATGTCGCCCTCAAGCTAAACGCGCTTACGGACGTGACGTGGTATAAGGTGGAGGCCGAGAACTTCGAGAGCATCCACAACCACAACGCCTACGCGTGCATTGAAAAGGGCTGACCTTTCCCCCAAACGCAGGACCGCGCTTGCGCCGATTGCCTCAGGCTGCAAGATTCACGCCGCCCCATGAAAGCGTCGGCCCCTTCCGATTCCCTCACGCGCCGGGACTTCGTTCGCAGCGGCTCCGCACTGGCCGCGTCCGCGCTGGCTGTCGGACTTTCTCCCGCCACGACGCAGGCAGCCGAGGCTTCCGCCGTCGTCGGGACGAAGCCAGTCTCCACGCCGCCGCATCCCCTGCTGACACCTGCCGACAAGTTCCGTGATGTCTCCCGCGGCAACCCCAAGCCGCACTCGCTGAAGGGCGACGCGCTCGTTCAGGCGCGACTCACGCCCGAGACTTGGCGGCTGGAGATCACCGCAGACACGACGGTGAACCCGGCGATCAAGGATCAACCCGGCTTGAGCACCCCGCTCACGCTCGCAGATGGCAACGCGCTCGATTTCCAGGCCCTGATGAAGCTCGCCGAACAGCACGGCGTGAAATTTCTCAAGGCCATGCAGTGCCTCAACATTCCCGCACCGCTAGGCCAGGGGCTGTGGGAAGGCGTGCCCTTGCGCGCGGTGCTGCGGCTCTGCGGCCAACTGCGGAACGTCCGGCGAATTTACTACTGGGGCTTTCACAACAATGACCCAAAACAGCTCTTCCAGTCCTCGCTCAGTTATTCGCAGGCGATGGAGACGCCGCCGGGCGAGTTGCCCGCCTTCCTCGCCTATCGCCTCAACGGCGAGCCCATCCCCCTCATCCGCGGTGGCCCCGTGCGCATGGTCATCCCGTGGGCGCATGGCTTCAAATCCATCAAGTGGCTTCAGCGCATCGTCGTCACCAACGACTACCGCGCCAATGACACCTACGCCGAACAGAACAACGATCCCGAGTCCCCCCTCAAGACCGCCGCGTATCTCGACAGCCTCCCGGCAAAAATCCCCATCGGCCGGATCATCACCGTAAGCGGCCTCGTCATCTCCGGTTTGTCCGGGCTGAAACGCGTCGAGTATTCGCTCAGCCGTGCGGATGCGAAGGCCGACGACGCCGAGCAATGGACCGAGACTCAGCTCGAAGCCCCGCCCGCCGACTGGAGCACTGTTCTTCCCGCCGGCGTCTCCTCACGGCAAATCCTTGGCTTCAATCCGCAGACCGGCCAGCCGGCGACGTGGCCGTTGCGCTACAGCATGGTTTCATGGTCCGCCTCGCTCAAAGGATTGGCCCCCGGCAAATATTCCCTGCGCGCCCGCGCCGTGGACTTGAACGGCTTCGCCCAACCCGAGCCGCGCTCCAATCAGAAGGCCGGCAGGAATGCGCTCGAAGCGCGCGAGTTCGAAGTGATCTGACCCCCTCATCGACCCGCACGCGGCTTGCCGAAGCGTTCACCAAGGCCGCCGCGATTTGGCTTGGGTGCCACGAGAATCTGGCCCCTTCACTCCCGGGCTTTTGGCCGGCGGGGTGACGATCCGAACCATTGCATCCGGTGAAACATCGTCAGCGACCACCGATGCCTGCGCCTGATAATCAGCCATGGCCGCCCCGATCACCCCGAGCAACTCCCGCCGGCCATGCTTCGCCACTGAGGAACAGGTGAAAATCTCCGGCAGCTTCTCGCACCAGTCGGAGATCCGTTCCGAGAACGCAGCGATGTTCGCCTGAACCGTGATTGCATTCACCTTGTCAGTCTTGGTGAAGACGAGCACGAAGGGGACGGAGTTTTCAGCGAGCCATTCCACGAATTCCAAATCCATCTCTTGCGGCGGCAGGCTGGAATCAACCAGCGCGAAGACCAGACAGAGGTTCGGGCGGTTGCAGAGGTAATTGGCCACCGCCGCGTTGAACTTGGCCTTGTCCTGCCGCGCCACATGGGCCCACCCGTAGCCCGGCAGGTCCACCAACCGCCACGTCTTGTTCATCGTGAACATGTTGATGAGCTTGGTGAACCCCGGCGTGGCGGAAACCCGGGCCAGGCCCTGCTGGCCTGCGATGATGTTGAGCAACGACGATTTGCCCACGTTGGAGCGCCCGATGAAGGCGAACTCCGGCAGCGACTCGTCCGGACACGAGTCCAGGTCCGGGGCGCTGCGGAAAAAAGTGGCGGATGAGATGTCCATATTCAGAAACGAGCAGCCGACTGTCGCAGTAAATTTCCTTCACTGAAACATCTATTCATATCACCTCCACAGCACCTTCTGCCCGCGACTTGGCCGCCCGCAGTTGGCCACAACCTGAAAGTTCGACTACGAAGCCGCCTGAAGCTCCCGCGCCCGGAGACACGCCACATCGCGTCCGGGAGAAATTTCTTCCAGCGCCGGGACCGTCGCCTTGCACGCCTCCACAGCAAACCGGCAACGCGGGTGAAACGCGCAGCCGCTCGGCGGGTTCAGCGGCGAAGGCGGATCGCCCGCGAGCACGACGCGCTGGCGCAGCTTCTCGCGCGCGGGGTCCGGCACGGGCACCGCGCTGACGAGCGCCTGCGTGTAGGGATGCAGCGGGTGGTCGAACACCTCCGCCGCCGGCCCCAGCTCGATGATCTTGCCCAGATACATCACCGCGATGCGGTCCGCGATGTGCCGCACCACCGAGAGATCGTGCGAGATGAAGACCAGCGTCAGCCCCATCTCGCGCGAGAGCTTGGCGAGCAGGTTGATGATCTGCGCCTGAATCGAAACATCCAGCGCCGACACCGGCTCATCCGCCACGATCAACTTCGGCTCCACTGCCAGCGCGCGCGCAATGGCGATGCGCTGCCGCTGTCCGCCGCTGAACTCGTGCGGATACTTGCGCTGGTAACGCGGCGCGAGGCCGACCTTCTCCATCAACGCCGCCACGCGCGCGGGCAGCTCGCTTGCCGGCACCGCGTGATGCGCGCGAATCGCCTCTGCCAGCGTGTCGAACACCGTCATGCGCGGGTTCAGCGACGCATACGGGTCCTGGAAAATCATCTGGAAGTCCGCGCGCGCCGACCGCAGCTCCGCGCCGCGCAACGCCGTCAGGCTCCGCCCGCCCAGCACCACCGTGCCCTCGCTCGCCGGGAGCAACTGCAGAATGGTTCGCCCCAGCGTAGACTTCCCGCAGCCCGACTCGCCGACCAGCCCGAGGATTTCCCCCTGCCGCAGCGTGAGCGACACGCCATCCACCGCCCGCACCGTCCCCACGCGCTTGCGGAACACAAGGCCGTGCTCCACCGGGAAGTGGGTCTTCACGTCACGCAGTTCGAGGAAGGGAGTCATTGGTTTTGAGCCACAGATGAAACACAGATTGAACAGAGATAAGAAGCAACCAGAGACAGCCTCTCAGTCCCTGGCTTTGCCTCATCTGTGTTCAATCTCTGTTTCATCTGTGGCTAAAGTTTCAGTTTCCCACGCTGCACCCGCACGCACGCACTGGCGTGGCCGGGTTCGATTTCCTTCAACACCACTTCATCTGTCCGGCACTCGGGCTGCGCGAACTCACACCGGTCAGCAAAGGCGCAGGCGGGTAGCGGCTTGGACACGTCGGGGGGCAGGCCGGGGATGGTGTAAAGCTCTGCGCCCTTGCCTTGCAGCGCCGGGATGCTGCGCTGGAGCGCGCGGTTGTAGGGGTGCAGCGGGCGCGCGAAGATGTCCTCCACCCGGCCCGACTCCACCACGCGGCCCGCATACATCACCAGCACCCGCTGGCAGAAGCTCGCCACCACGCCGAGGTCGTGCGAAATCCAGATCACCGCCATGCCGCGCTCGCGCTGGAGCCGCGCGATGAGATCGAGAATCTGCGCCTGCACGGTCACGTCCAGCGCCGTGGTCGGTTCGTCGGCGATGAGCAAATCCGGCTGCGTGATGAGCGCCATCGCGATCATCACGCGCTGCCGCATCCCGCCGCTGAACTCGTGCGGGTGGCTGCGAATGCGCCGCGCGGCGTCCGGCACGCCGACTTCCTCCAGCGCGCGGATGGCGCGCTTCACCGCCTCGGCGCGCGGCATGTGCTCGTGGATGAGCAGCGGCTCGATGAGCTGTTCCTCGATCCGCAGATAGGGATTCAGCGAGGTCATCGGGTCCTGGAAAATCATCGCGATGCGCTTGCCACGAATCTTGTTCAACTCCGCCTCCTTCATCGCGAGCAAGTCCGCACCGTCGAAGCGCGCCGTGCCACTCTCGATACGTCCCGGCGGCTTGGGAATGAGGCCCATTAGGGAGTAGCAGGTCACGGACTTGCCCGAGCCGCTCTCGCCCACGATGCCCAGCGTCTCGCCCTTCTCCACGCTGAACGACACGCCATCCACGGCGCGCACGATGCCGTTGCGCGTATGGAAGTAGGCGCGGAGATTGGCTACTTCAAGCAAGGGCATGGGAGTTTTGCGCACAGATGAAGAAATCAGTCCTTGCTCGCCCGCACATCGAGCGCGTCGCGGAGGCCGTCGCCGAGGAAGTTCAGGCAGAAGAGCGTCGCGCTGAACGCGCCGGCGGGGAAGACCAGCATCCACCAGTATTCCTCCATGCGGTCCGCGCCATCCTTGATCATCGAACCCCATGAGCTCATCGGCGGTTGCACGCCGAGGCCCAGGAAGCTCAGGAAGGCTTCGAGCAACATCACGGCGGGCACGGTGAGCGTGGTGTAAACGATCACCGGCCCGAGCACGTTCGGAATCATGTGCCGCAGGATGATGCGGCGCTTGCGCAAGCCCAGCGCGTGCGCGGCTTCGACAAATTCCATCCGCTTCAGCGACGCCACTTGGCCACGCACGATGCGCGCCATCGTGAGCCATTCCACCGCGCCGATAGCCGCGAAGAGCAGCCATAACTCGCGCCCGAGCCACACCGTGAGCAGGATTACGAAGAGAGTGAACGGGAGCGCATAAAGGATGTCCACGAGGCGCATCATGAGCGCGTCGAGCTTGCCGCCGATGAAGCCGGAGATGGCTCCGTAGAGCAAGCCGATGGTGAGCGCCACGGCGGTCGCGCACGCGCCGACCATGAGCGACACGCGCCCGCCGTAGAGCAGCCGCGTGAATTGGTCGCGCCCGAGGTGGTCGGTGCCGAGCCAGTGTTTCGTGGACGGCGGGGCTGCGCCGAGCGCGAGGTCCTGCGCGTCGTAGGCGTGCGGCGAGACCCACGGCGCGGCGACGCAGAGCAGGCCCAGCGCGGTGACGATGAACGCGCTGGCGAGCGCGAGCTTGTTCTTGCGCAAGCGCGCCCACGCGTCCTGCCACAGGGAGTGGCCGGCCTCGATGGCAGTCGCGGGCGACGGGGAAGTTACGTTGGGGTCGGAGGCCGTCATTCCAGCCTCACCTTCGGGTTGAGCCACGCCTGCGCCACATCCACCAGCAGGTTGAAGAACAGAATGATGGCCGAGAAGAAGAACACCGTGCCGCCCACCACCGGGATGTCGCGGTCGAAGACGGAGCCGACGAAGTATTTGCCGAGCCCCGGGATATTGAAAACCGTCTCGATGACGAACGAGCCGGTGATGAGGCCCGCCGCCGCTGGGCCGAGGAAGGTCACCACCGGCAGCAGGCCGCCGCGCAGCGCGTGCCGAGTGAGGATACGCAGGCCGGATGCGCCCTTCGCCCGCGCGGTGCGAATGAAATCTTGCCCCATGACCTCCAGCATCCCGCCGCGTGTGAGCCGCGCGACGTAGGCGGCGAGATGGAAACCCAGCGTGAGCGCGGGCAGCACGCGATCCCCGGGCGTGTTCCAGCCGGAGGTGTGGAACCAGCCCAGCTTGAGCGCGAAGAAGAGCACCACCATCGGCCCGAGCACGAACGTGGGCAGGCACACGCCCACCATCGCGGCGGACATCGGCACGTAGTCCTGCGCGGAGTTGGGCTTTTGCGCCGCGAGCATCCCGGCGGGCAGCCCGATGGCCAGCGCGATGAGCAACGACCACGCGCCCAGTTCCAGCGACACGGGGAAAGACTCGCGGATGATTTCGCCGACGGTGCGGTTCGAGTGGCGGATGGACGGCTGCTGTCCGGTAACGAGGGATTTGAGGAAGTTGACGTATTGCACACTGAGCGGTTTGTCCAAGCCGTAGTGCGCTTCGAGCCGCTTGAGGATTTCGGGCGGGATGCTTTTCTCCGCGGTGAAGGGGCCGCCCGGCGCGAACCGCACCATGAAAAAGGTGAGCGTCGCCACCGCCCAGAGGACCGGGAGCGTCTGTAGGAGTCGGATGAGGAGGAAGCGGGCCATTACGTCTTAGCCACAGATGAACACAGATCGGACACAGATGAAAACTTAAGGACGGGACTGCAGGAGAGCAGGACACTGTATGGCGCTCAACTTTAGCTCCTTCCCAATCTGTGTTTCATCAGTGTGCATCTGTGGCTAAAAGTCCCCTTCCTGACCTCGCCCGCTACTCAAACCACAGGTGCTTGTAAGGATGGTGGTCGAGCAGGGTTGGTTGCCAGCCCTTGAGCTTGGGCGAAATGAGGTGCTGCCGAGTGTAGTGGTAGATGGGGATGATGGGCAGCTCGTCCATCAGGATGGTCTCGGCCTTCTGGAAGAGCTCGAGGCGCGCGGCGGCGTCCCCGGTGCGCGCGGCCTCGGCGATGAGGCGGTCGTAATCCTTGTTGCTCCAACCCGTCTCGTTCTGGCCGCCGTCGGTGAGCCACATGTCGAGGAACGTGTTCGGGTCCACGTAGTCGCCCGTCCAGCCGGCGCGGCAAATCTGGTAGTTCATCTGGCGTTGCGAATCCAGATACACCTTCCACTCCTGGTTCAGCAGCTTCGCCTCGAGGCCGAGGTTCTTCTTCCACATCTGCTGGATGGCCTCGGCGATGACGCGGTGGGATTCCGATGTGTTGTAGAGGAGCTCGAAGGGGGAAAAGCCCTTGCCGTCGGGGAAGCCGGCGTCGGTGAGAAGTTTTTTGGCCTCGGCCAGGTCGCCGCTGAACTTGCCGCGCGCCGTGTAGCCGCCGGTGCCGGGCGGGGTGATGTTGAACGCGGGGATTTGCCCGGCCTTGAGGATGTTCTCGGTGATGGACGCGCGGTCAATGGCAAGCGCGAGGGCTTTGCGCACGCGCTTGTCGTTGAGCGGCGGCTTTGTCGTGTTGATGCGGTAGAAGTAGGTGGAGAGATAGGGCTCGATGCGGATGAGCTCAGCGTGGTTCTTCCGGTAGCCGGGGATTTTCGAGAGCGGCACGGTCTCGGTGACGTGGAGCTGGTTCGCGCGGAACATGCGCTCCTCGGTCTCGGAGCTGGAGATGGGATAGAAGGCGAGGCCGTCGAGCTTCACGGTCTTGGCGTCCCAGTAGTGCGGGTTGCGCTTGGTGGTGAGGACCTCGTTGACCTTCCACTGGTCGAGCGTGAAGGGGCCGTTGCCGACGAAGTTCTCAGGGCGCGTCCACTTGTTGCCGCGCTCGTAGGGCTTGCCGTGCTTGGCGAGGGTGGGCAGGTGGACGGGCATCCACGACGTGTGGTTGACGAGGGAAAGGAAATAAGGCGTGGGGCCGATGAGCGTGACCTGAAAGGTGTGGTCATCAATGACCTTGTAACCGACCTGCGAAAAGTCCTTCAGCTTGCCCTCGTTGTAAGCCTGCGCGTTCTTCACGACGTGGTGCATGTAGGCGTATTGCGCCGCGAGCGTCGGCTCCAGCATCCGTTTGTAGGCCTCGAAGAAATCGCGCGCGGTCACGGCATCGCCGTTGGACCACTTGGCGTTCTTGCGCAGGAAGAAGGTGTAAGTGAGCAGGTCCGGCGAAATATCCCAGCGCTCAGCGACACCGGGAATCGGGTGCAAGTCCTTCGGATCCTCGTCCGTGAGGCACTCGAACAGGCCCATAAGAATCATGTGCTCCGGCACGCCGGTGACAATCTGCGGGTCGAGGTCCGCCGGCTCGGAGCCATTGCCGCGATGCAGAATCATCTTCCCCGGCGAGACGGCGGGACCGGAGCCAAAGCCGGGGTCAGCCTTCGCGCCGCTGCCGCCGGGCGCGGCGGGTTGGTCCGCAGACTTCTTGCAGCCCACGAGCAAGACAGCCAGACACGCAGCGATGAGCAGTGCTTTCATGCGAAGAATCCTTTCCTATTCCGGCGGCGCGAGGAAGCGCAAAAGGAGGGCAGCCGGGCTCCTCCCTCAACCAAACGTCCGCTTCAAACGCCCATCGTGATACGCGACGCGTTGCGTTGCGTTCATCTTCTCGAAGTCAGGCTTGCCGTCCACGAGCTTCGGCCAGTCGGCGGCGTTCTGAGTTTGGGGTTTTGAGTTTTGGGTTTCGTTCGTGCGCGCGGCCAGTGGGTTGTCCCTCACTTCGACGGTCGCGCGCTTCTTCGCGCTACCGTCGTAGCTCATCGCTTGGTCGGTGAGCTTGAGGTCTTCCTCGAGCGCGCGCGTCGGTTTGATGCCCTTGCCCTGAAGCACGCCGTGGTAGGCGCGCACGGCTTCCTCCGGCGAGATTTTGCCATCGGTGATAAGGCGCAGCATCTCGATGAACGCGAGCTGGTGTTCGGCGTTGTTGATCTTGCGACCGAAGAGCGCGACGCGCGCGCCGTATTTCTGCGCGTCGTGGATGAGCCGGAAGGCGTCGTAAGTCGTGCCCGCGCTGCCACCTAGGATGCCGACAACGAGGTTCGGGTCGTATTGCGCCAGCTCCTCCATCGCCTTCGGACCGTGATAGACGATCTTTAGGAACACGGGCCGGCCCGCGTCCGGCACACCCGCGAGCGTGCGCAGGATGTTGTCATTGATGAACTCGCCGAGCTTCTCCGGCGCGATGCCGCTGCTGACGTTCGGGTCAAAGATTTCGAGGAAGTGTCTAAACCCCTTCTGCTCCGCCTCCTCGCGAAATTCCTTATACCAGAGCAACGCCTCGCGGTCCTGGTCCAGCTCGTTGACGAAGGTGATGGAGTAGAGGCCGAGATTCGCGCCAGTAAAACTCCCGCTGCCATCGCGGTCGCACTCCACTTCGCCGCACTGGATGTGGTCAATGCTCGCGCTGCGGAATGGCTGGCTCGGCTCGCGCGTGTAGCAGCCGTGACGCACGGCCCACACGTCGGTGGTGTCGTTTGCGCGGGCGGCGGGCGTGACGTGCGAGTTCTTGAAGAGGCCTTCCTTGATGGCGAGCTGCTCGTTGACGTAAGCGGACATCAGCATGATGTCCACCAAGCCCTGATGCGTGACCTCGCGGATGATGTCGAGGAACTCAGGCAGGTTCCGGTAGCCGAACTCATCGCGGCTCCAGACCTCGGGGGAAAACTTCGCGGGCTGCGAGCCGCGCTGCGCGAGGAAGCTCCGAGGCCCCGGCGCGCGCACACCAAACGCCATGTCCGCATCCTTCGCATCGGCGATGATGAACGCGCGCGAGGCGCGGTTGGCTTTGATTTCAGTGAGCTTGGCGTCGAGGGACTTCATTCTTCAGCTCGGATGAAGTTCACTTCGCCTGCGCCATCATCTGATCTGTGATGGCCTGCACGAGGCGCTCCGCCTCCGCATCCAGCGAGGCGGACTCCGCTTTCGGCGGCACGGCGCAGGCGACGCCCGGACGCCACTCGGCGTTGTCGCACAGCTCGCATTCCTTCAAGCCGTGGCGCGGGTCGGGGATGCCGAGGCTCTGCTTGATCTTCAGCAAGTCCTGGAGCTGGGGCGCGGTCATCGTTTTCGCCGGGATGCCGAGCTGTGCGGTTACGAGAATCGTCCGGCAGTAGGCCTCGAGAATCTCCATCTTGAAGTAGGCGTCCTCGACGTTGTTGTGGCTCCAGCTCACGACGCCGTGGTTCGCCATCAAGATGGTGTTGTGCTTGTCCACGAGGTCCGCCACGAGCTTGCCCATCTCCGGCGTGCCGGGCGTGCGATACGGCGCGACCGCCACGGACGCGAACACTTCATACTCCGGGATCATGCACGTCGGCGGCACGAGGCCGGCGACCGCGAAGCCGGTGCTGTAAGGCGGGTGGCAGTGGCACGTCGCGACGGCCTTGGGCTGGCGCTTCATGATCTCCAAGTGCATCAGAATCTCGCTCGTCCGGCGTTTCACACCGGCGAGTTGGTTGCCCTCGAAGTCCACGAGGCACATATCCTCCGGCTTCATGAAGCCCTTGCTGACCAGCGTGGGCGTGCAGATCGCGATGTCCTCGCCGACCTTGATGGCGATGTTGCCGCCGTTGCCGTCCACGTAGGCGCGGCCCCACAGGCGGCGGCCGATGTCGCAGAGCTGCTCCTTGAGCGCGTGCGCCGCAGATGAGTTGAAATAGGCTTCGAGTTCCGCCTTCGAGGACTTCGAGGTGAGCGGCTTGCCGGGCGCGCTCGTGGTCCCGGAGGGAATCGAGCTTTCACGCCGCTGGGCGTGGGCGTGATCGCGGATCGCATCGCGCGCGGAGGGCGTGAGGATCGCGTCCTTGG
Organism: Pedosphaera sp.; assembly: GCA_009695395.1. Lineage (GTDB taxonomy): Bacteria > Verrucomicrobiota > Verrucomicrobiia > Limisphaerales > SXTU01 > SXTU01. The sequence continues at coordinate 11,342 of SIBB01000033.1, forward strand.
CGGCGGCGGTGAGGTCGCCACCCTTGGCGATGATGGCTTCGATGTCTTTAGCGGTGAGAACGTTGCTCATGGGTTAAAATGGATTGTAGAAAATGTCGTCCACCAGCGCGGCGTTGATCGCGTCGATGGGTGGGGGAGTTTCAAAAGGTTGTGCCGCCTCGCGGCCTTCGACATAGCCGATGGTCTGGCCCACGCCGCCGCCGAGGCTGTCGTAAACCACGAGGCTCGGATCCTTGCTCACGCCCGCCAGCGACTCGGAGCCGCGCTGGAAATGCTCGCGCGTGAACGGCGAGACGATGAGCCAACGCGCGCCCGTGAGTTCAGGCAGGGACTTGGCCAGCGTGACGCGACCGATGACGGAGCCGAGTTTCACACCGGCACCCCCGGTTCGTGTTCGTCCACGATGCCGGCGATGAGCCAGCGCACCGGACTCTTATCGCAGCCAACGAGCTTGCGCGCTGCCGCACCGTCGGAGGAGATCACCACGCGCTGGTGCATGCCGGCCCCGTGCGCGTCGATGGCGATCTGCGGCGAGCCTTCGGGTTCGCCTGCGTTGTTGATCGGCTGGCAAATGACGAGCCGCCAACCCTCGAAGCTCGGATGCTTCCGGGTGGCGACCACATTGCCTTCAACTCGCGCCAACAACATTGGTTAAAGGATTAAAGGGTTAAAGGTTTGAAGAGTGTGCATATCGGGCCGCATTAACTTTTTATCTCTTCAACGTTTCAACTCTGGCTCAATAAATCCGCAAGTTGTCGACCAGCACGCAGCGCCGCACACGCGTGAACGTGCGCGGGTTGCTCACGCCTTCGCCGGTCGGCGTGGCGATGCTGAAGCTCAGGTAGCCTTCGCCGCCGAGGCCCAGGCCGGCCATGCACGGGCCGTTCTTGATGAACAGCGTCGTGTCCAGCGAGCGGCCCATGGCGGTCAGCGCTTCCAGGTCGTGCGAGTGGATGATGCTCGTGTGCTTGTAGCCGTGCTCGGCTTCGAGCGCGCGGGCGACGCCTTCCTCCAAGTTCCTCACGCGGGTGATGGGCACGAAGGGCATCATCTGCTCTTCGACAACGAACGGATGGTCCGCGCCCGTCTCGGCGAAGAGAAGCTGCGTGCCGGCCGGGATGTTCACGCCCGCTGCGCGCGCGAGGACGATGGGGTCCTTACCGATGAAATCCTTGTTCACCGCCGCGTGGCCGCAACCGCCGCCCTGACCGGGAGTGATGGTGAACGCGGCCTTTGTAAGCGCGTCGAGTTGGGCGTTGGTGAGTTTCACCGCGCCGTTCAGCGACATCTGCTCCATCAACTTGTCCGCGATGCTCTCCAGCGCGAAGATTTCCTTCTCGCCGATGCAGAGCAGGTTGTTGTCGTAGCTCGCGCCCTGGATGATGGCCTTGGCCGCGCGCTTCATGCACGCGGTGTCGTCCACATACACAGGAGGATTGCCGGGGCCGGCGCAGATGGCGCGCTTGCCGGTCTGCATCGCGGCCTTCACCACGCCGGGACCGCCGGTGACGAGCAGGATGCGCACGGCCTCGTGCTTGCACATCGTGTTGAAACTCTCCATCGAGGGCTTCTCGATGATGGTGGCGATGTTCTCAATGCCAGTCTCGCGGAAGATGGCTTCGTTGTAAGCACGCACGGCGACGGCGGCGCAACGCGCGGCGCTCGGGTGCGGGTTGAACACGACGGCGTTCCCCGCCGCGCAGATGTTCACGATGTTGCCGCTCAAAGTGGGAATGGAATGCGTGCTCGGCGTGACCGCGCCGACGACACCGAAGGGCGTGTATTCCTCGAGCGTGATGCCGTGGTCGCCGCTGCGCGCATCGGGCCGGAGCCACTCCACGCCGGGGACGAGCTTGATGATCTTGAGCTTCTCGATCTTGTGGTCGAGCCGGCCGATCTTCGTCTCGTCGAGTTCGAGCTTGCCCCACACTTCGGCATTGGCCTCGGCCATCGCCTTGACGATCTCGACGATCTTCACGCGCGCGGCGATGCCGCCCTTCTGAAGCTGGAGGAAGGACTCGTGCGCGGCGGCGCAGGCTTCGTTGGCATCGGCGAACACGCCGAACTTGCCGCGCGCACCGGTCGTGGCGGGGCGGTTGCAGCCACAGTCAGCCTTCGCGGCGGGAGCAGGTGCGGGCTTGGCGGCGGGGACGTTGCCCAAGCGGGCCAGCACATCAGCCACCACGTCGCGAATCAAAGTTTCGTTCACTGCACTCATAATTTTCTCCGGGTCACGAATCGAGCACGGCAGGAAGCTGGAACCGGCTGCTCACGTCCGGTTACCGCAGCGCTAACTTTTCGCGTTGTAGATTTCTTTCCCGAGCACATCCACCACATCCACGATGCCGATGACGACGGCGTCCACGGGGGCTTCGCGCAGTCCGCCAGCGAGGCGAGCGCTGCTGCCCTGACAGAACATGACGAGCTCGCCAATGCCCGCGCCGAGGGTGTCCACGGCGATGATGGTGTTCTGGCCCGGGCGGAACTTGGTGGGGTCTTTGTCGTCCACGAGTTGGGGGCGCAGCAGGAGCAGCTTGCGGCCGTTCATGTTGGCGTCCTTCTTGGTGGAGACGACCGAGCCTTCAACGCGTGCGAGGAACATGGGGGGATGGGTTAAAGGGTTGAATCGTTAAAGAGTGAAGGGGCGCGGTAGCCACTCTTCAACCCTTCAGCTCTTCACCAGCTTACTTCTTCTTGGGCAGCACGGTCTCGACGTCGTCGTGCGGACGCGCGATGACGTGGACGCTGACGAGTTCGCCTTTCATCGCCTTGACGGCTTGGGCACCAGCGTCGGTGGCGGCCTTCACGGCGGCGACGTCGCCGACAATGACGGCGGTGACGAGGGCGTTGCCGACCTGGGTCATCGGTCCGGCGAGTTGGACGTTCGCGGCTTTGAGCATCGCGTCAGTCGCTTCTACGAGCGCGACGAGGCCGCGCGTTTCAATCATGCCAATTGCTTGTTGTGCCATAGTTTTTCTTTGGGTTGCTGGTTTGAGTGGGGAAGTAAGTGGTGATGAGTAATCAGTTGCGGGCGCTTTCGAGGAAGCGTTTGGATTCGCGGGCGACGACCAACTCTTCGTTCGTCGGGATGACGAGCACCCTCACGCGCGAGTTGTCCGCGCTGATGAGGGCTTCGGTGGCGCGGCAGGCGGCGTTCTTTGCGGGATCGAGCACGATGCCGAGTTGGTCGAGGTTCGCGCAAATGGCGGCGCGCAGTTCGCCGCGGTTCTCGCCGATGCCGGCGGTGAAGACGAGGGCGTCGGCTCCGTTGAGTTGGAGGAAGTAGCCGCCAATCCACCGACGCGCTTCGCTGATGAACACGTCAATCGCGAGCTGGGCCTTGGCGTTGCCTTTCGTGGCGGCTTCTTGGATGTCGCGGATGTCGTTGGACACCCCGCTGAGGCCCTTGAGTCCGCCTTCCTTGGAGAGCTGGCGTTGAGCTTCCTCGATGGATATGCCGAGCGATTTCACCGCATAGGGCAGGGCCTCCGCGTCGAGATCGCCGACGCGGTTGTTGTGCGGCAGACCGGACTGCGGGCTCATGCCGAGGCTGTTGCCAATCGCGACGCCGTTCAACGTGCCGGTGATGCTCGAACTGCCGCCGAGATGGCAGGAGATGATGCGAAGCGGCGGGCCGTTCACTGGGGCTTTGCCGCCATCCACGTAGAGGTTCGCGGCGCGTTGGGCCACGTCGGGACGGCTGAGCAATTCCGCGCTGCGCTCGGCGATGAACTTGTGGCTCGCACCATGGAAGCCCCAGCGGCGGATGCCGAGGTCGTGCCAGGTTTCCGGCACGCCGTAGCGCATCATCGCGGCCGGCGCGAACTGGTAGAACGCGGTCTCGAACAGCCCGATGAGCGGCACGCCGGGGACGCGCTGCGCGAAGAGGCGGATGCCGGTGATGTAGGGCGGGTTGTGCGCGGGGGCGAGGCCGTTGTAGGCCTCCATCGCGCCGAGGACTCGTTCGTCGAGCCGCACGCAGCCAGTCACGTCTTTTGCGATGACGGTCTTGAAGCCGACGGCGGCGAGTTCGCTCGCGCTCGCGATGGCTCCGGCTTCCGTGAGCTGCGCGAGGCAATCCTCAATCGCCTTGGGATAATCGGTCACCCGCTCGAAGCCGCCTTTGTGGAGCAGCTTCTCAGCGCCGTTCGCGAAGTCGAACAAGCGCCACTTGAGCGAGGTCGAGCCGAGGTTGGCGATGAGGATTTTCATCAAGTTTCTATTTCGGATTTACGAATTACGAGCGGCGCAGACTGGGGCCGCAGCGTGGCGAATCCGAGGACTCGCCAATCGCAATTCGCAGTTCGTAAATTACTGCTGGAGCCACTTGCCGAGGCCCGCGAGGTCGTCGTGGGGG
>SIBB01000034.1 GCA_009695395.1 Pedosphaera sp.
ATGCCCGACGGTCGTGGTGATGATCGTGTCCTTGCCCGGCTCCACGGACCCGTTGGGCACGCGCTTGGTGGCCGACTCCAGCCAGAAAATGTCGGCGGTCTGCGTGCTGCCGTTGATGATTTGGAGCTTGGGTCGGGCGGCGTCCTGCGCGCCGACGGACACCGCAGCGAGCAGCCAAAGTGAAGCGAGAATAGATGAGAAGCGCATGGTTAAATGGTGTAGGTAATCTGGCTTAAGCTGACGCGGCCTGAGGATTCATCGAGGACCCGGCGGAAGTTTTTCGTTCAGGTAGGACGTCATCAGTTCGCGAAGGTGCAAGGTGGTGCCCGATCCTTCGCTGATGCTGTGCGAGCGGTTGGGATACGCCATCATCTGGAACTGCCGGCCGTGGCGGATGAATTCGTTCACCAGCGCCTCCACGCCCTGATAGTGGCAGTTGTCGTCGCCGGTGCCGTGGATGACCAGAAGGTTGCCCTTGAGTTGGCTGGCAAAGGTCAGCGGGGAACCTTTGCGATAGCCTTCGGCGTTGTCGTCCGGCAGGCCCATGTAGCGCTCCTGGTAGATCGTGTCGTAGAGGCGCATGTTGGGAACGGATGCGATGGAGATGCCGGTGCTGTAGAGATCGGGATAGCGGAGCAGTGCGTTCAGGGTCATCGAACCGCCGCCGCTCCAGCCCCAGATGCCGACGCGGGCGGAGTCCACGTAGGAGCGGGTGGCGAGGACGTGCTTCAGGGCCGCGGCCTGATCCTGCGAGGCGAGGACGCCGATCTGGCGGTAGATGGACTTGCGCCAGTCGCGCCCGCGCGGCGTGGCGGTTCCGCGGTTGTCGAAGCTCATCACCAGATATCCCTGTTGCGCGAGCATGTGGTGCCACAACTGCGAGCCGCCGCCCCATGAATCCCTTACGGTCGATCCGGCTGGTTCACCGTAGACATATATGAGGAGCGGATACTTCTTGGTCGCATCGAAGTCGGGCGGCCGGATGCACCAGGCGTCCAGCTCGACGCCTTTGGCGACAGGGACCTTGAAGAACTCGGTCGCCGGCAGCTTCAGCTTGGCAACTCGCTCCTTGAGCTTCTTGTTGTCCGCCAGGACACGCACCTGCTTGTGGTCGGGAAGTGAGATCAGCTCGGTCACCGGCGGTTCGTCGTGCGACGACCAAGTGTGGAAAGCCCATCGGCCATCGGGCGAGACCTGGTAGGAATGGGTGCCTTTCTGGGAAGCCGGCGTGACCCGTTCAGTGCGTCGTCCGCTGAAGCCAGACCGGTAGAGGTAGCGCTGCGTCGGGTTGTCCGGCGATGCCATGTAGTAGATGCGCTCGGATTTCTCATCCACGTGCACGAGTCCGGCGACGTCGTGTTTGCCGGGTGTGGCCAGCTTCAGTTTGCCGCCGTCGTGGTTGGCAATGTAGAGCTGGTCCCATCCGCCGCGTTCGCTCGGGAAGACGAACCGCTTGCCGCCGTCGATCCACTTCAGGTTCTGGTTGGCTTCAACCCAGGCGGCGTCGGTGTCAGTCAGAATGGTTCTCGCCTTGCCCGTGATGGGATCGGCCAGCATGACGCGGTTCGTGTTCTGCAACCGGTTCAGCTGTTGGAGGAAGATCTCCTTCGAGCCTTCGGGCCACGCGAGGTCGAAGATGTAGTGGTTGCGCGGATCCCCGGGCACATCGAGCCAGCGTGTCGGTCCGCCGGTGGCCTCGACGATGCCAACGCGGCAGGCGGAGTTCATTTCGCCGGTCTTGGGATACTTGATGAGCTGCGTCTTCGGGTAGAGGCCGTCGGTGTTGTTCACGAGCGCCACTTCGCGGACGCCTTCCGTGTCGAGTTGCCAATACGCGATGGACTGTCCGTCGGGGCTCCAGCGGAAGCCGTCGCGCAGGCCGAACTCCTCTTCATACACCCAGTCGAACGTTCCGTTGATGATCTCCGGAGATCTGTTTGTGGTAAGCGCGGTGATGCGTCGGCTCTGCAGATCCTCGACGTAGATGTTCCGTTCGCGCACGTAGGCGACGCGGCGGCCATCCGGGGAAAACTTCGCGAACATCAACGTCGACGCTTCGGCATCGCCGCCGAGCTTGACCAGTTCGTGGCTCGTCCGGTCGAGCACCCAGTAGTCGCCCCGGCTGTTCGTGCGCCAGACCTTCTTCGTGTTGGTGAAGATGAGCAGCTTCGACCGGTTTTTCGACCAAGTGTGGCCGTCGATGCCGAGGGGCGACGACTCACCGGGCGGAACCAATTCCGCAGCGGACACCAGGATGTCCTTGGCGCCAGTCTTGGGATTCTGCCTGACCAGGTCACGGCCGCCACCGGGCGCCTTGGAGGCCTCGAAGGTCGTGTATCCGGAGCTGTCGTCCAGCCAACGCGCCGAGAAGCCTTCCCCGCCAAAATCGCCCGAAGCGAAGATGCGTTTGACGGTGAGCTGTGGGGAATTGGTCTCGGCTGTGGCCGACAGAGGCGGCGCAGCTGGCGGAGTCGCGGCAAAAGCGAACGAGGCGACGAGAAGCGCGAATGCGACGGGGACGGGCTTCATGGAGTTGGGGCGTCAATCGACGACCACGACGGCTTTTCCAAGAACCTCGGTTTTCGGCTTGATGCCTAAACCGGGGGCTGTGCCGGCAGACATGAAGCCGTTCACACGCTGCGGTGCACCAGTGGCAGTGCTGACGGTGACGTAGCTGTTGAAATCAGTGGACGTGAAGCGGAACTCCTCCGGCGTGCTGTGCGCCAGATGTGCGATGGCTGCAGTGGTAATGTCGCCGCCCCAACTGTCCTCCAGCGTCATCGCGATGCCCATGCTCACGCAGAGGTCGCGCGCTTGCTTGGTCTTGGTCAGGCCGCCGAGCTTGCTGATCTTCAGGTTGACCACATCCATCGCGAGATCGGCTTTAGCGCGGAGGAGCATGCCAAGGTCGTCCACGTTTTCATCAAGCACGAACGGGTGGTCTGTGTTCCGGCGCACGGCCAGACATTCCTCGTAGGTCAGGCAAGGTTGCTCGATATAAACGTCCACGTCCCGCACAGCGCGGACAACACGCATCGCTTCGTGTTGCGTCCAGCCGGTGTTCGCGTCGGCCACGAGGCGGTCGCTGGGTAAGAGCATCGCGCGGACGGCGCGGATGCGGACGATGTCGGTGTCCGGGTCGCCCCCGACCTTGAGCTGAAAGCGCGTGTAGCCGGCGGCGCGGTAGCCGGCGACTTTCTTCGCCATGATTTCTGGGTCCTCCTGCGAGATGGCGCGGTAGAGCCGGATGCTTTCGCCGAAGCGGCCACCCATCAGCACGCACACGGGCAAGCCGGTCGTCTGGCCGAGGATGTCCCAGCACGCAATGTCGATGCCGCTCTTCACGTAGGGATGGCCCTTGAGCGCGGCGTCCATGCGGTGATTGAGCTTGGCGAGCTCGCGCGGGTCGAAGCCGAGCAAGTGCGGCCCCAGCTCGCGCAGCCCGGCGCGCACACCCTCGGCATACGCGGGCAAATAGAACGGCCCGAGCGGACAAACCTCGCCGTAGCCGATGAGGCCGGTGTCCGTCTCGACGCCGACGATGGTGGTGTCGAACACGGAGACGGACTTGCCGCCGGACCACTTGTAGGTGCCCTCGTGGAGCGGCAGCTCGACGCGATGGGCGAAGATGCGTTTGATTTTCATGGGCGGAGTATGTGACATGAGCAGCGCTGGCACAAGCTGCGGCGGCGCGGCCTCGGCTTCGTGAGCACACCTGTGGCCTGTTCAACCCATTTCAACTTTGGTGTCCCGGCCTAATCGCAGCTCAAATTCCTTTGCCTCACTTCCAGTGCGTGTGTAGAAACGCGCTCTGTTAGCAGCCTGCGAATGAAACGCTTTCCTTGTCACTGGTCACTCCCGCGCTTGGCGCAACGCTTCCTTCGCGGCGTTGTGTTGGCGCTCCTGCTTGGCCTCGTCGCTGGCAACACCGGCTGCTCCATCAAACGCCTCGCCATCAACCAGCTCGGCGACGCGCTCTCCAACGGCGGCGGCAGCTTCGCCACGGACGATGACCCCGACCTCATCCGCGCCGCCGCGCCGTTCAGCCTCAAGCTCATGGAGTCGCTGCTCGTCGAGTCGCCGCAGCACCGCGAACTGCTCCAGGCCCTTGCCAGCGGCTTCACGCAATACGCCTACGCCTTCGCCGCCCTGCCCGCCGACGAGTTGGAGGAGAAGGACCTCGCCGCTGCCAACGCCGGGCACGCGCGCGCCAAGCGGCTCTATCTCCGCGCGCGCAACTACGGCTTGCGCGGGCTCGCGGTGAAGCATCCCGACTTTGAGAAGCTCCTGCGCGCCAGCCCCACCGCCGTGCGCGTCACGACGAAGGCCGACGTGCATCTGCTCTACTGGACCGCCGTGTCGTGGGCCGCCGGCATCTCGCTCTCAAAGGACAACCCCGACGCCATCGCCGACCTACCGCTGGCGGCGGCGTTGATGGACCGCGCGCTGGCGCTGGATTCGGGGTTCGACCACGGCGCGATTCACTCCTTCCTCATCACGTTCGAGCTGGCGCGGCCCGGTGCGGGACCGGACGCGGTGGCGAAGGCGCGTCAACACTTCGCGCGTGCCGTCGAGTTGAGCGGCGGGAACCAAGCGGGACCGTTCGTCGCGCTGGCGGAGAGCGTCGCGCTCCAGCAGCAGAATGCCGCCGAGTTCAAAGCGTTGCTCGACCAGGCATTGGCCGTCAAAGTGGACGCCCGTCCCGAATGGCGGCTGGTGAACACGCTCATGCAGCGCCGCGCCGCATGGCTGCTGGCACGGATTGATGATTTGATATTGCCGGCCTTGCCGCCGGAAACCGCGAAACCAAAATGAATCTTCCCGCGCCCTGTTCTCCTACTCGTAATCCTAATCCTCCGAGCGCCGAGAGCACGATTAAGATTACCAGCAGGAGCTTCGCCCTTGGGGCCGCGCTGCTGCTCTTCGGCAGCCTGCTCGGTGCCACCGCTGCCGCTCCCGTCAAAATCCGCCTCGCCACCCTCGCGCCCAAAGACTCCTCGCCCCACAAGAGCCTCCAGCAGATGGGCGAGGCGTGGAAGAAATCCACCGGCGACCAGGTCCAGCTCACCCTGTTCACCGACGGCACGATGGGCGGCGAGGCCGACATGGTTCGCCGCATGCGCATCGGCCAGATTCAGGCTGCGATGCTCACCGCCCCCGGCCTCTCGCAAATCGAGGACTCCGTCGGTGGGCTGCAACTCCTGCCGATGATGTTCCGCTCGCTCGACGAGTTTGATTACGTCTTCGAGAAGCTCCGGCCCGGGCTGGAGAAGAAGTTTCGCGACAAGGGTTTTGAAATCCTCTGCTGGGGCGACCTCGGCTGGGTGCGCCTCTTCTCGAAGCAGCCGGCCCACCGCATTGACGACTACCGCAAGATGAAGGTCTTCGTCTGGTCCGGCGATTCCCGCTCCGCCGACGTGATGCGCGCCCTGCGCGTCAACCCCGTGCCCGCCGAGCAGACCGACGTGCTGCCCGGCCTCCAGACCGGCCTCTTCGACATGGTGCCCAGCGTGCCCATCTACGCGCTGGCCGGGCAGTTCTTCGGCCCCGCCTCGCACATGCTCGAAATCAACTGGGTGCCGCTCGTCGGCGCGACCATCGTGTCGAAGAAGAGCTGGGACGCCACGCCTGCCGACAAGCGTGCCGCCCTCCAGCAGGCCGCTGCCGAGGCCGGCAAACAAATCCGCAACCGCGGCCGGGCTGAGAGCGATGAAGCCACCGCCGCGATGGTGAAGCGCGGCCTGAAAGTCACCCAACCTACGCCCGACGACCTCGCCGACTGGGTGCGCTTCACCGACGAGGCTTACCCGAAAATCCGTGGCAAACTCATCCCCGCCGAGATGTTCGACGAGGTGTCGAAGCTCGTGAAAGAGTATCGGGCGAAGGCGGGGAAATGATTCCAATGCGGCACGACATTGGGTGGAACGGCTGGGGAACCACTACGCGCTTCTTCTCCCTCTCCCTTCATCAGATGAGGGGAGAGGGCTGGGGTGAGGGGTTACGTGCGTCGGCGTGGGTGGCCGCACTCCTCATCCGGCCTGCGGCCAACTTCTCCCCTCCTCCGAGGAAGGGAGAAGGCGTGCGGCGTGGCGTGCGGTTGGCATTCCAACGACTTGTCTCGGGAATTGGTATGTGGAGGGAGACGAGTCATGTTCCGTGTGCCGTGTTCCGTCAGGAACGCGCCGCCGCCACGAGGTTGCTTACGGAGCACGCAACACAGAGCAAACCCTTCCGATGCTAGTCACCGACACCGCTCCTCCCGCCGCCCTGCCCACCGGACTCCGCCTGTGGCTGCGCCAGGGTGAAAATCTCCTGCTCTGTTCCATCCTCGTCGCGCTGATGGTGCTGCCGCTGCTCGAGGCGTTCCTCCGCAAGGCGTTTGCCTCGGGCATCCCCGGTGCGACGACTTTGGTCCAGCACTGCACGCTGCTCATTGGAATGCTCGGCGGCGCACTCGCGGCCCGCGACAGCCGGCTGCTTGCCATGTCCGCGCTGCCGACGATTCTGCCGCCCAAGTGGAAGGTCTTCGCCGCGCTCTTCAGCGGCACGGCGGCCACGACCATCACGCTCTTCCTCACCGTCGCGGGCATCGAGTTCGTGAAGACGGAGCGAGCGAGCGGTAACTTCCTCGTGGGCACGATGCCCATCTGGTGGGTGCAAACCGTCACGCCCATCGGCTTCGCGCTCGTGACGTGGCGGTTGCTGTGGAACGCTTCGCCGAAGTGGTGGGGCCGCGCCGTGGTCTTTGTTGCGAGCGGTGTGTTGGTCTGGTTTATCAGGGATTGTGGAACCGAAAATGGCGAACTGACTAGGGCAATGGCATTTGATGGGACCGCGTTGCTTCTGCCAATTCTGACAGTGGCGCTACTTCGTGTTGAGCCAACAGATTCTGGCGCTCGCCTAAGAATTCTATGGGGAAGTCTCGGGCTTACTTTGCTGCTGGTGGCGCTTGGGTCGCATTTGCCAACCGAGCCTACCAAGCTCGTCTGGCCCGCGATTGCCGCGCTGCTCGTCGCGACCGTGCTGGGCGCGCCCATTTTCGTCACCCTCGGCGGCGCGGCGATGATTCTCTTCTGGGGCGAGGACTTGCCCATCGCCTCCATCCCTCTCGACCACTACCGGCTCGTCACCAACGCCACACTGCCGACGATTCCGCTCTTCACGCTCGCCGGTTATCTGCTCGCGGAAGGCGGCGCATCGAAGCGGCTCGTTGGCGTGTTCCAAGCTTTGTTCGGCTCGTTCCGGGGCGGCCCGGCCATCGTCACCGCGCTGGTCTGCACGTTCTTCACCTCGTTCACCGGCGCGAGCGGCGTGACCATCCTCGCGATGGGCGGCCTGCTCATGCCGGTGATGCTCGCGGCGCGCTACTCGGAGCGCAACGCCCTCGGCCTGCTCACCGGCTCGGGCGCGCTGGGCCTACTGTTCCCGCCGTCGCTGCCTCTCATTCTCTACGCCATCATCGCCGGCTCGAAGGTGCAGGCGGCGGGCGTGACCATCGAGAAGATGTTCCTCGCCGGCCTCCTGCCCGGCTTGCTGCTCGTGGCGTTGACCGCGTGGTGGGGCGTGAGCCGAGGTCCGAAGGACGCCGGCGACCGGCCCAAGTTCTCCGGCGCGACCGCGCGTGCGACCATGTGGGAAGCGAAGTGGGAACTCGCCGTGCCGTTCGTCGCGCTGGGCGCGCTGTTCGGCGGCATTGCCACGCCCGTGGAAGCGGCGGCGGTCACGGCGCTCTACGTCTTCATTACCACCGTCTTCATCCACCGCGACCTGAAGCTCACCACCGACATCCCGCGCGTGCTGACCGAGTGTGGCCTGCTCGTCGGCGGCGTGCTGATGATTCTCGGCGTCGCGCTGGGGCTGACAAACTACCTCGTGGACGCGCAAATCCCCGACAAGGCCGTCACCTGGGTCACGGGCACGATTCACTCGAAGTGGGTTTTCCTCCTCGTGCTGAACGTGCTGCTCCTGCTCGTGGGCTGCTTCATGGACACCTTCTCCGCCATCGTGGTCGTCGTGCCGCTGCTCGTGCCGCTCGGCTCCGCGTATGGGATAGACCCGCTGCACCTCGGTATCATCTTCCTCGCGAACATGGAGCTGGGCCTGCTCGCGCCGACGGTGGGTATCAACATCTTCCTGGCCTCCTACCGCTTCAAAAAGCCGGTGATGGAAGTCTCGCGCGCCGTGCTGCCGATGCAGGGCGTGCTCATCATCGGCGTGCTGCTCATCACCTACTTCCCGCCGCTGACGACCTGGCTGCCGGGTTGGTTGGGGAGGTAGCTCGGGCCATCCCTGCGGAGCCGCAGCGCGTTGCCGATGACCCGCACGTCGGACAAGTCACGGGACTGAGCAAACCGAACGCGGCGAGTTGCACGGTGGCTTTGCGCACCCAGCTCTGGCCGCGGACAGTGAACTCCGGGGTGCTGGGTTCAGTCGCTACACCTACTTCTTCTTCAACAGTGCGAGGTATTCCAAAAGGTCGGCAATTTCCTGGACGGTCATGGCCTGCTGAAGTCCGGCGGGCATGGAGGAGAGTTTGCTAGGATGGCGCTTCGCCACGTCGGACTTCTTCAGCTTCGTCACCGCGCCGCCGACCGTCTTCACAGAGACTTCCTCGCCCGTCTCGCTCACGAGCAGGCCAAAGATTTCCTCGCCGGACTTGGTCTCGATGGTCCACGCCTCGAAGCCGAAGGAGATGCCCGCGCTGGGGTCGAGGATGGATTCGAGCAGCGCGTCCTTGCCGAGCTTGCTGCCGATCTCCGAGAGCGCGGGGCCGAAATCCACGCCCTGCCCGTTCACGACATGGCACTTCGCGCAGCCGACCGTCTCGCGGGAGAAAACTTCGGCACCGCGCTTCGCGTCGCCTTTCATCGCGAGCAGTTCGGCGACGGGTGGCAAGGCTTTGTCGCCCTGGCCGGGCGGCAGCGGCAGCAGCTTCGCGGCTTCCGCTTTCAGTTCCGGCCAGCGGACGGCGTTCAACTCGGCGGAGGCGGTGAACTTCAGGTCGGCTGGGAGCTTGTCGGCGCTCGCGAGTTTCAGGAGGCCGCCCGCGCCGTCCTGCGTGCGGGCCAGCGCGCGGACGGCCTGCTTGCGCAGGGGCACGTCGCGCTGCGTGTCGGTGACGAGTGGGAGCAGGAGCGCCGGGAGCTGCTTCGCGCCGGTGTTGCCGAGCGCCTCGACGAGCTTCGTGGCAGCGGCAACGTTCGTTCCTTTGAGCGCGGCGGCGAGCGCGGCGGTATCACCGCTGGCGAGGACGAGCCGGAGTGCGGTGACCCCGGCTTCGTCGGTGGGATGCTTGGCGGCGACTTCGATCAGGCTGGCATTTTGATCAGCGACCTTGAACTGCTGCACAAGCTGGACGAACTGCGGCGTGCCGCGCGTAGCGACGAGGACTTTGACGAGGGCATCTTTCAGGCGCGGGTTGGCGTTCACCGCGTCGGGCCCGAGGCGGGTGAGCGCCTCGATCAGGGTGTTGAGTTTTTCCGGCTCGATCGGCTGCGCGACCGCAGCAAGGGCCAGCGCTAGCAGGCAAAACGTGGTGCGAAGTGTCAGCATCGTCAGGCGGACGATGCGATGAACGCGGCGGGCTGGCGAGGGGGGAATGAAACCGGAGGCGACCTGAGCCGGAGTGCCCGCGGATAACGCGGAACACACGGATGGAAACAGGATCGCCTTTAATTCTGCGCGTTCCGGAGGCAGACATCTATCAGTCCACGAGCGCGGTCAAACAATCTGCGACACGTTGCGGCCGGTGCTCCACCGCTGGGTCAAGGCTTCTTCACTTTTACCGAGTTCTTCGCGGCGGCTTCCTCGGCCTCGGCGGCCTTGGCTAGCGCGGCCCATTGCTCCTTGGAAAGCATTCCTTCGAGGCGGGCTTTGAAGTCTTTGTGGCTCTTCTCGCGGACCTCCTGCCGCAACTCCTCCGCACGGGCCTTGTCAGTCTTGACCACCTGCTCGAGCTGCCCGCGATACGCTTCCTGGGCAGCGGTGAGCGACTCTTCGAAGACCGTGTTGAGGCGCTCGACCAGCTTGCGCTGCTCGGCGGTGAGGATGTTTTCCACCCGCGTCTTGAACTGGTCGCGCGCCTCCTCGTTGGCCTTGCGTGCAGCCTCGCGCTCGGCGTCGGAGGCGTTGGGGTTCAATTTCACACCAGCGCCGAGTTTCTGAAGCTTCGCATTGCTCAAGGTCTCTTCGCGCGCGGCGATGAGCTTCTCCTTCTGCTCGTCGCTGAGAAGCAGGGCGGCGTTCAGGCCAGGAATGAACGGTCCGGTGAGCGGCGTCTTTTTCGCCGACCACAGCAACGGGAAACCCGAGAGATCGGTGGACTTTTGCTTCTGCGCCAGCGCGGGCAGCGCCAGCGCAGTGCAAAGGGCGAACAAGAACACAGTGGACCGAGCCGGGAGAACGCTGGTTTTCATGGTGCTGCGACTACGCTCAAGACGGTCGGATTCAACCGAAAAACCGGTCCTATTCCTCCTGCTGCCGGTCACTTAAATGACCGCAGACGCCCCGTGTGCTGGCGGCGACGAATTCGCAAAACAGCTTTGCGGCGGGGCCGGTGGCGATGCCTTCCGCCTCGGCGAGCGCGTCCGCTCTTAGTTTTCCGCTGAGGAAGAGCAGGTGGTAGAGGCGCTTGAGTTCCGTGCGTTGCTCCGCAGTGAAGCCGCCTCGCCGCAGGCCAATGGTGTTCAGCCCGCAGATCGAGTTGATGCCCGTCGCGATGGAGAACGGCGGCACATCCTTGCTCACCGCCGCACCGCCTTGCAGCAGCGCGAGCTTCCCGACGCGGCAGAACTGGTGCACGAGCGAGTTCGCCGAGAGGAAGGCGCGCTCGCCGATCACCGCATAGCCGGCAATGGCGACGCCGTTGCAGATGATGGCGTGGTCGCGCACCTGCACGTCGTGCCCGATGTGCGCATTGCCCATGATGAAGCAATGCGAGCCGATGGTCGTGGCAGCGTCCGCCTTGGTGGAGCAGTGGATGGTGGCGTGCTCGCGGATGATGTTGTCGTCGCCGATGACGAGGCGCGTCGGCTCGCCCTTGTATTTCAAGTCCTGCGGCGTGTCGCCGATGACCGCGCCGGCGTGGATTCGGTTCCGCGCGCCGAGCGTCGTGTGCCCGGTGAGATGCACGAATGGCCCAACCACACAGCCGGGGCCAAGCGTGACGTTGGCCTCGATGACAGCGTAAGGGCCGACCTGCACGTCGGACGCGAGTTGGGCGGTCGGGGAGATGAGGGCGGTGGGGTGGAGCATGGAAAGTGTTCAGTAGTCAGTGACGGACGAAGTGCCCAGCGCCTCAATCTGAAGACTGAATACTTGCTTCGCCTTCATGAGTAGAAAAAACCCAGCTCCCGCAGCGACGCAAAATCCCGCGCCCGCTCCGTCGTGCGGTGGCCGAGGATAACGTGGTCCAGCACTTCAATCTTGAGCAACTGCCCCGCGCGGATGAGGTCACGCGTCACCTTGATGTCGGCCTCGCTCGGGGTCGGGTCGCCGCTGGGGTGGTTGTGAACGAGCACGATGGCGGCAGCGTTCGCGACGATGGCGTGCTTGAAGACCTCGCGGGCGTGGACGTGGATGGAGTCCAGCGTGCCCTGCGAGATGCGTTCCACACGGATGAGCCGGCGGCGGGTGTTGAGCAGCAGCACGAGAAAATGCTCCACCTCGTAGCCGCGCGCGTCCTCGCGCAGCAAGTCGGCAATGCGCTCGGGCGTGTCGAGCAGCGGCGACTCGGTGCGAATCTCCGCCGCCATGCGGCGCGCGAGGGTGAACGCGGCTTGGAGCGTCACCGCCTTGTCGCGTCCGATGCCTTTCACTTCGCAAAGTTCCTTCACCGACGCCTGCGAGAGGCGGTCGAGCGTCTGGAACTTCGCGAGCAGCTCCGAGCCGATGACCAGTGCGGATTTTCCCTGCAAGCCAGTGCGCAGCAGAATGGCGATGAGGTCGGAGTTCGCCAGCGTGTCCGCGCCGTTGGCCGCGAGCCGCTCGCGCGGGCGCTCGCTGGCGGGGATGTCCTTGATGCGGGGGCCGCTCATAGCTCCTTCACCACAAACTCCGCGAACTCCGCGTGCAGGTGCGGCGGGATGCGGGCCTTGAAGCGCGCGGCCTTTCCGCGGTAGTTGCGCTCCACGATCTGCGCGACCTCGTGGAGCTTGGCGATGACGGCGGACTGCTCGTGCGGGATGGCGAGCTGAACGTAGTTGCGGACCGGCCGCAGCGCGGTGCCAAGCTCCGCCATCAACGCCTTGAAACCTTCGCCAGTGCGCGCGGAGACGGCCACGGCACGCGGGTGCTGCATCAGCCAACGGGCGACGAGGTCAGGCTCGGCACGGTCAATTTTGTTGAGAACGAGCAAAATGGGTTTGTCCCCGGCGTGGATTTCTTCCAGCACCGCGTTCACGGCGCGAATCTGGTCCTCTGCCTGCGGGTGCGAGCAGTCCACGACGTGCAGCAGCAGATCCGCCTCTACGACTTCCTCGAGCGTGGCCTTAAACGCCTCGACGAGGCGCGTGGGCAGCTTGCGGATGAAGCCGACGGTGTCGGAGAGCAGGACGTTCTGATTCGTCGGCAGGCGGAGGCGGCGCGTGGTCGGGTCGAGCGTGGCGAAGAGCTTGTCCTCCGCGAGCACGGTCGCGCCCGTGAGCTGGTTGAAGAGCGTGGACTTGCCAGCGTTCGTGTAGCCGACAATCGAAGCGAGCGGCCACTGGTTGCGCTGGCGACCCTCGCGTTGCGTGGCGCGCTGGCGGCGGACGAGGACGAGTTCCTCGTCGAGCTTCAAGATGCGCTCGGAGATTTTGCGCCGGTCCACCTCGAGCTGGGATTCGCCCTCGCCGCCCATCGCACCCACACCGCCGCGCTGACGCGAAAGGTGCGTCCAGTAGCGCGTGAGGCGCGGGAGGAGATATTGGAGCTGCGCCAGCTCGACCTGGAGCTTGCCCTCACGCGTGCGTGCGCGCTGGGCGAAGATGTCCAGGATGAGCGCGGTGCGGTCGAGCACGGTGCAGTCAAAGACCTTCTCCAAGTTGCGCGTCTGCGCGGGGGAAAGTTCGTCGTCGAAGATGACGGTGTCCACGTTCGACTCGCGGCAGGTGGCGGCGAATTCCCCGGCTTTGCCGGTGCCGATAAAGGTCGCGGGGCTGATGGATTCGAGCTTCTGCCTGCCCTCGCCGACGATGGTGGAGCCGGCGGTGCGGGCGAGTTCGGCCAACTCCGCCATGGAGTCGGCGAGTTCCCACTGAGTGCCGGCTTTGAGTTCCACACCGACGAGGAAGACGCGCTGGGCCTTGTGCTTGGGGTTGGCGATGAGTGCTTTCAAATTAGGACGGAGCACAGTGTAGCAGGGAGCGGGGCGGGGCGGAAGGGCGGTGTGCCGCCCCGGTGCTGCCATCTGCGGACACTCTGCGCATGAATTATTCCGCAGTCGCAGCATCGGATACCAAGCGTTATGAAAACAAAACTCCTCATCGCCTCACTGGCGCTCTGCCTCGCCCTCCCCACCTTGGCTGCTGACACCAAGATCATCTTCATTGCCGGGCGGCCCAGCCACGGGCCGCTGTCGCACGAGCACCGCGCGGGCTGCCTGCTGCTCGCGAAATCTCTCGCCGCCGTAAAGGGCGTCGTCACCGAGGTCCACACGAACGGCTGGGTCAGCGACGAGAAGGTCTTCGAAGGCGCGGCGGCCATCGTGGTTTACAGCGACGGCGGCGGCGGCCATCCCTTCCTGTCCGGCGACCGGCTCCAGAAGATTGGCGCACTGATGCAGAAGGGCGTCGGTCTCGGCGCGCTTCACTACGCCGTCGAGCCGGTCACGGCAAAGGGCAACGCCGAGTTCCGCGACTGGATTGGCGGCTGTTTCGAGGCTCACTGGTCCGTGAATCCGCATTGGGACGGCGACTTCAAGACGTTTCCCAAGCACCCCGTCACCAGCGGCGTCAAGCCGTTCAAGACGAACGACGAATGGTATTTCCACATGAGGTTTCGCGATGACATGAAGGACGTGACGCCCATCCTCAGCGCGATCGCCCCGGCGAGCACGATGAACCGCGGCGACGGCGCGCACAGTGGCAACCCGGCGGCACGCGAAGCCGTCAAGAGCGGTGCGCCGCAGCACGTCATGTGGACTGCCACGCGACCGAACAATGGACGCGGCTTCGGCTTCACCGGCGGGCACAACCACCTCGGCTGGGGCAATGCCGAACAGCGCAAGCTCGTCCTCAACGCGATTCTCTGGATTGCCAAGAGCGACGTGCCGGCCAACGGCGTCGAGTCCACCGTCACGCAGGAGGAGCTCATGGCGAATCTTGATCCGAAGGGTGCGGCCAAGCCGCCGGTGAAAAAGGAAGAGCCGAAGAAGTAGCTGTTGCCTCGGCGGGCCTACTTTTTCTTTCCGCTCAAGTCCGGCAGCTCTGACTTCGCGAAGGACTCCCACCGTCGTTGCAAAGCCTCGCGCGCGGGCACGCCCCCGTGGACGTAAACGGCGTAGCGCAATTGCAGCGGCTTGCCCGGCTCCACCACGCGCGCCGCGTCGTGTGTGAAAGACGTGCCCATCCAGCCGTCACTGCGAACGTGAAAAAACGTCGGGTGGTTCGGGTTCGCCGGGTGATCTAGGAGCGTCGCGCCCTCGGACTTGCCGGGCAGCATCGGTCCTGAGTAATCGCACCAGCGGGCACGCTTCCAGAAGCAGCCGTTGTCGCCCTGCTCGTCCACGTTGCCCTCCGAGTTGCGGATGGTGCCACCGCCATCATGGATGCCGAGGGTCTTGGCCATCCGCACCCCAACGAGGCCGAAGGGTGTCTTGCCGAACGTGACCGCCGCGCCCTTCGCCTCGAAGCGCAGGTCCAGCACGAGGAGTGACTCGTTGTCGGGCAGGATCTCCAGACTCACGCGGCGCCGCTCCTCCAAAAGCACCTTGCCGTTCTTGTCCACCCAGTGATTGAAGATCGTCGCGCCTGCGCCGGTGTCGCTGTCATCGAGTTTTTCCAACCGCTGGCCAACGATGCGGCCTTGGTTCGTGCCGCGGTCAGCCCAGAAGCTCCAGCCGTTCACGTCGTTGTGGGAAACCCAGAGCGAGTTGTGGTGGCTGTGGCTCACGGGATCGTGCGGGTGGCCCATGCGCGTGACCGAGCGGCCGGACGGCCCGAGGAGCGGGAAGACGAACGGACGGTTGAGCCCCGGCCCGAAGTGGAGCCGTGCCAGCTCGACGCCGTCGCGCTGGAAGGAAACCTGTTCGTAAGGCTGCGGCAGCGCCTGCACGAGAGGGATGGGTTTGGCGTTGGGCAGGGAGACTTGGGCGGAGGCCTGCGACGAGACGAGGCCGGCAGC
>SIBB01000035.1 GCA_009695395.1 Pedosphaera sp.
ATAGGCGGCGTAGTCGCGGAGGGTCGGCTCAATGCGCTCCTCCTCGTTGTAGGCGGGAATCAACAGGAGAACGCTGGGTTTCGGACTGGTCACGGCCGGTGGGGATAGCAGAGGCGGCGCGCGGTGCGAAGCGGAAAAGAACAACCGGCGGCGGGGTTCAATACCGAATGCTTCCCGGCACGGACGCTGTGCGCGATGGCGCGGGTGATGAAGTTCTTCGCGAGTTGCACGGCGCGCGGGAGGTCATGGCCAAGGGCGAGGTAGGCGGCGATGGCGGCGGAGTAGGTGCAGCCAGTGCCATGCGTCGAGACGCCCCGCACGAACGGGGCGGAGAGGAATAACTCAGTTTTCCCATCGAAGAAAATATCCACCGCGTCGCGCAGACCGCGCAGGTGGCCGCCCTTCATCAACGCGGCGCAGTGGAAGCGCTGGTGAATCATTCGTGCGGCGGCCCGCAAGTCTTCCACGGACTTCAGCTTCGTGCCGACGAGGATTTCTGCTTCGTCCAAGTTCGGCGTGATGAGCGTGGCCAGTGGGAGCAGTTCCGTTTGCAGTGCGCGGAGGGCGGCGGGCTTGAGCAGTCGCGCGCCGCTGGTGGCGACCATCACGGGGTCAACGACAAGAGGCGTCCTCCGTCCACGCTGCGTGCCGAAGAAGTCTGCGACGGCCCGGATGATGGCGGTGTCGAAGAGCATCCCGGTCTTCACGGCGGTGGGGCGCAACTCGGCGAAGACGGCCTCGATTTGCGCGCGGACGATGGCGGGCTTCGCAGCCTGAATGGCGGAGATGCCTTTCGGGTTCTGCGCCGTCAGGCAGGTGATGGCGCTGGTGCCATGGACTCCGAGGGCCGCGAATGTCTTGAGGTCCGCTTGGATGCCCGCGCCGCCGCCGCTGTCAGAGCCGGCGATGGTGAGGACGATGGGGAGCGGCTTCATAGGAAGGAGAACAGGATTAGGATTACGAGCAGGAGAACCGCTTCGGCTCCTGATCGTAATGCTGCTCCTTTCCCCTCACTTGTATTTCGCGTCGAGGATTTCCACGCCCGCCTCTTTCTTCACCGCTTCCAGATACGCGGGCAGTCGCTTGTCCGCCTCTTCCTGCTGGAGGTTGTCCCGGAGGCGATCCTTGACCTTGGCAAACTCGAGCTTTCCCGCCGCGTTGCGCTCCAGAACCTTGATGATGTGGTAGCCGAACTTGGTCGTGACCACGTCGCTGATCTGGCCGAGGCTCATACTGAAGGCGGCAGTCTCGAACTCGACCGCCATCTGGCCGCGCGGGAAGACGTATTCGCCGCCGCGTTCTTTCGAGCCGGGGTCTTGGGAAAATTCCTTCGCCAGTTTGCCGAAGTCCTCACCAGCTCGCGCGCGCTTGAGCAGGGCCTCGATCAAAGCACGCTGGGCCTTCTGCTTGTCGGGCGGCAGCTCCTGTTTCGAGGCCAGTTCCACGGTCGTCAGCAGGATGTGCGCGGCGCGCACCGTCTCCGGCTGCTCGAAGCGCTTGGGGTTCTCGTCGTAAAACTTCTGCACCTGCTCGGGCGTGATGGGAATGGTCGCGCGCACCTCGCGATTCACGACCTCCTCGACGATGGCGCGATCAGTGAACTGCTCGGTGAACGCCTCGGGCGTCATGCCCATCGCCTGCACCTGCCGACGGAAGCCCTCGATGGAGCCGGCCTGCTTTAGGAAATCGCCGAGCAGTTTGTCGGATGCCGCTTTTCCCTTGGCCTTGTCGGCCTCGAGGGCCTTGCGCTTGAGCACCTCCACGACGATGAGTCGGTCGAGCAGTTTCTTCTCCACCTCCAGCCGTTTTTCCTCCGGCGGCGGCGACTGTCCGCGCGATGCGGCGGCGGTGCGGAAATTCAGAAACGCCTCGTCGAGCTGCTTGCTGTTCACCTCAAACCCCTTCCCCTTCGCGAGCACGGTGGGAGGAAAGAGGCTGTCATTGCTGACAACCGGCTTGGGCAGCAGCGGCACGACGGCGGGCTTGGCGTCCTTGGGGTCCGCGGCGAGGGCGGCGGTGGCGATGAGCAGGAGCGGAACGAACGATTTCATGAGGGGAACGGGTTCAGAGTTTCACCACGCGGACATTGCTGAAGACGGAATCGCGACGGAGTTCTTCGAGCAGCTCCGCTGGTGGCTCGCTGTCCACATGAAAGACCGAGAGCGCGTGGCCGCCCGCGTGGTCGCGGCTCAGACTGAGGTTAGCGATGTTGACCTTGTGCTTGCTCAACAGCGTGCCGACGTAGCCGACGATGCCGGTCCGGTCCGAGTTGTTGAACATCAGGAACGTGCCGTGGATGGGGATCTCCAGCGCGCTGCTGAAGAGCCGGACGATGCGCGGGTTGTTCGGCGAGCCGAAGAACGTGCCGCCCGCCGAGCCGACCTTCTCCTCGCCCTTGAAGAGCTGCACGTGCAGCCACTCGTTGAACGTGACGGGTTCGTTCGACCGCTTCTCCTCGACGCTAATGCCGAGCGTGCTGGCGATGCCGCGCACGTTGATGTGGTTCAAGTCTTTCACCGCCGCGCGGGCGAGGAAGCCCATGAGCACGGAGCGCGTGATGGGGTCGATGTTCGGCAACTCCTGCGCCTTGCCGCCGTAGGTGATGTGCGCGCGGTCCACCTGCTGCGGGACGACCTGCGCGAGCAGCTTGCCCAGCGCCTCGCCGAGGGCCATGTAAGGCTTCACCTGCTCGTAGGTGCGCGCGTCGAGGAACGGCAGGTTCACCGCGTTGCGCACCTCGCCGGTGAGCAGGTAGGCAGTGATGACTTCGGCCACTTCGATGCCGCACTTCTCCTGCGCCTCCTCGGAGCTCGCGCCCAAGTGCGGCGTGAGGATGAGCGAGGGGTGCTTGCGGAAGGGATGGTCCGCCACCATCGGCTCGACGCAGAACACGTCCAGTGCGGCGGAAGCGACTTTCTTCGAGTCGAGCGCGGCGAGCAGGTCGTTCTCCGCAATGATTTCGCCGCGCGCGCAGTTCACGATGCGCACGCCGGGCTTCATCTTTGAGAATGCCGCCGTGTTCAGCATCCCGCGCGTCTGCTCCGTGACCGGCAGGTGGATGGTGATGAAGTCCGCGTGCTCGTAAATCGCGTCCACGTCCGCCGCGAGCGAGAAGCCGAGCGATTTCGCGCGGTCTTCGGTGAGGAAGGGGTCGTAAGCCAGCACCTTCATGCCGAAGGCCAGGGCGCGCTTGCCCACCTCGGTGCCGATGCGGCCCGCACCGAGCACGCCGAGCGTCTTGCCGTGCAGCTCCACGCCCATGAAAAGCTTGCGGTCCCACTTGCCGGCGACCATCGAGCCGTGCGCCTGCGGGACCTTCCGGGCGAGGTTGAGAATCATCGCGAAGCTCAACTCCGCCGTGGTGAGCGTGTTGCCGGCGGGGGTGTTCATCACCACCACGCCGCGCTGGGTGGCGGCTTCCACATCCACGTTGTCCACGCCCACGCCGGCGCGGCCCACGACGCGAAGCTTGGTGGCGGCTTCGAGGACTTTCTTCGACACCTTTGTCTCCGAACGCACGACCATCGCCTCCACATCAGCAACGATGGGCAGGAGCTCGGCCTCGGACAGGCGCTTGTCCAGCACCGTGACCTGGAATTCTGGTCGCTGCCGAAACAGCTCGATGCCCTTCGGCGAAATTGGGTCGCAAATCAGAACCTTCATAATCAGGGCGCGGAGCTTAGGAGAGGGTGAGGAGCCGGTCAAATGTTCATGGGGTGGCTTTCACGTGGCTCCTGTCCTTAGCACGCGGCCAAGTGCAAGAATCGCCCACCGTGAACGCCAGCTCAAGCGCCTCACGGTCCTGCCGGCGGCGTGGCCTTGTCGCCGAGGCGGAAGAACTGCCAGAAGGCGTCGAGCTGCTTGGCGGTGTCGCCGCCGAGCACATCGGGCAGCGGGCTGGAGCCGTCGTCTTGGAAATACACCGGCATCTTAGTCTGCGGGTCGATGCGCAGCGGGTTGCGCGTCCATCGCTCGTAGTAGGCGCGCTGGATGCGCTCGACCGAGTAGGAGAAGTTGATGCCCTCGCTCTCGAAGACTTGCGCGGCCTTCGCCGTGCCGACGGAGTGGCACGAGATGCAGGAGAAGCCGCCGTCCACGCCGATGAGTTTCTGCCCGACCTTCGCAAGCTCGACGTCGAGCGGCGGCTCGGCGGGCGTCTGCGGCGGAAAACCATGCGTCATCGCGAGGCCGATGGCGAAGTCGGCGGCATACTTCGGGAAGGCGGGCATGCGGTGCGCGAGCCAGTGGCGCGGCTTGTATTTGGTTTCGCCAGCGATGAACTGCGCCATCCACTCGGGCTTCAACTTGCCGCCGAGCAGTTCGTAGCGGGTGAAGCCATCGAGCTGGCCGTGGCAACTGGTGCAGTTCAAGTTCCGTGCCTGCCTGTCGGCGAACTCGACGGGGACGTGGCGCTTCAACGACGCGCGATCCGTGGCGGCGAATGCTTGCAGCGCCTCGCGCTCGGCCCTGGCAAAGTCGTAGTGCGGCGCCTTGCCCGCAGCCGCTTCGGCGAGGCAGCCAGCGGTCCACTGCCCGGCGGCCAACTCGGCCAGCGGCTTTGCCTTAAACTGGTTGTCGAGCTTGAGCGTGTGGCAGTTGAGGCAGCCACTACTCTGCACGAGCTCCTTGCCGCGCGTGAGAATGGCGGCGTCGGTCGGGGGGCCCGGCTGCTTGGCCATCAGCGCGATGGAGGAGAGGAAGCCAGCAAGCTGCTCGGCCTCGCCGTCCTTGAAATTAAACTTCGGCATCCGTGTCCACGCGTAGTGCGTGCCGGGGTTCTTGAGGAAGGCGAGCAGCGCGGCGGGCGGGAACTTGGCGTTGACGTGCGTAAGATTGAGCTTCTTGGCGTCGGGGTCGCCGATGTTCGGCACGTTGTGGCAGCCGGTGCAGTGCAGCGCCTCAACAAGCTTCTTCCCGGACTCAATGGATTCGTCGTCCTTCTTCAACTCACCAGCCGGAGCCGCGCCGGTCTGCGACGCGAGAAACGCGGCGATGGCCTCCGCGTCCGCCTGTGCGGTCGGGCCGTGCAGCAGCTTGGGCATCGTGGCGGTGGCGCGCTGGGCCTTCGGGTCGAGAATCCAATTCGCCATCCAGCCGAAGTGCCGTCGCACACCGATGCCCTCGAAGCTCGGCGCATCCATCGTCAGCTCCGGCGCGCCGGCGTCGGTGGTGTGGCACTTCGCGCAGCGGGCCTCGAAGAACAGCTCGCGTCCAAGTCGCAGCTTGTTCTGTTGCACGAGCGATTCGTTTGCGACGGCGCGGCTGACCATGCCGGCGTGGACCGGTTCCCAAAGCGATCCCTTCTCCGACCACAGCAGGCGCAACATCGCATCACCGCTGGCCGGGCTGGTGAAGGTAACTTTGAGGGCGTTGTTGCCCTTGCCGAGGCGGACGGGCTTGGTCGGCTCGCTGGCTTTTTTCCCGTCGCCGGTGAATTCGAGGACGATGTTCGTGCCCAGCTCGACCTTGACCGTGCCGCTGGCCTCGGCCTTGAAAAGGTAGTCGCCGCGCAAATCCACGGAGATGAAGCCGGTGAATGTCGCGGTGAACTTGCCAGCGCTGAGAAACGGCGTGGGCGGCTGTCCAGCGGGGACGTAGAGCCATGCGTTCGGCGCGGAGACGGTGTCGCTCGCCGCACCGACGGTGTAGGTCAGCGCGAGGCCCGGCTCGGTCTTCACGGGCTGTGCGAGAGCGGACGCGGCGAGGAACGCGGCGACAAAGAGGCTGCGGAAAATAAGTTGTGTCATCGTCATGGGCGCACGCTCAGGCGAAACGCTCGGAGGGTTGTAGCGATTTCCGGACGGGAGACAAGCGCGGCGGGAGGTGGCTGAACGGTCATGACGCGGCCGCTTTCTAGATGAGTCACCAGTCGCGACCCCCCTTCGATGGAACCTACTTCTTCACCGGAGCCGCCGTGCTCTGGCGGATGACGATGTCGGCAGACAAGCGCTTGGACTCGGCCTTCTCCCCGCGCAGCTTCGCCAGCATCAACTCCATCGCGGCCACGCCGAGGCGGAACTTGGGCTGCCGCACGGTCGTAAGTGGCACGCGGAAATGCTCGCTCACCAGAATATTTCCGAAACCAGCGAGCGAATAATCCTGTGGGATCTTCAAGCCCTGTTGCAACAGCAGGCTCCCTACGCCGATGGCGACCAAGTCGTTGACGGCCTGAATGGCGGTGGCGTCGGTGGCCTCGCCGAGGAATTGCACCGCGGTCTTCTCACCTTCCTCGATGGTCGATCCGGCTTGGAAGATGAGCCGGTCGTCGAACTCCACCTTCGCCTCGCGCAGCGCCTTCTTGTAGCCGGCGAAACGGTCCAGCGCCCACGGGGCCGACTGCGGCCCAGCAAAGAACGCGATCCGCCGGTGGCCGAGATCGAGCAGGTGGCGTGTGACGTCCGCCGAGGCAGTCGCGTCGTCGCCCTCGACGCACGGGAAGCCCGCACAGAACTTCGCGCGCGAACCGAGGATCACCACCGGCACGCCGTTGCCTTGCAGCTCGTCGTAAATCTTGACGTTCGTTTCCATGCGCGACGCGGGCGAGATGAACAAGCCGTCCACGCGCCGCGACAACAGCCGCCGGATGCACTGGTCCTCCCGTGTGGCGTCATTGTGCGAGTGGAGCAACAGCAACGCGTAGCCGTGCTGGTAGGCCCATTCCTCGATAGCCATGACCAGCCGCGCAAAGATGGGGTTGGTCAGAGTCGGGATGATCAAGCCCAGCAGCCGCATGCTGCGCGTGCGCAGGCCTGCGGCGGCGGCGTCGGGCACGTAGCCCATCTCCTCGGCGAGTTGCCGGATGCGCGCCTTGGTGGCCACGGAGATATCCTTCGCATCGCGCAGCGCCTTGGAGACAGTCATCACGGAGCAACCCGCGCGGCTGGATATGTCTTTGAGGCGGACCATGGTTTTAGCGGAAGCCAGCAGCATTCAGCCTTCAGCCAAGAGCGAGCTGTGAGTGAAGGTTGGCCGAGGGCACGAGCGAACTGAACACTGAAGACTGGACACTGAAAACTCTTTTCACACGCTGGACCCGTTCCAGTTCAACTTCTGTCGCAGCGTCCGGAAGAACGAATCTCCCGGCAGATGCACCAGCCGCACCGCTTGCTCGCTGCGCCGCATCACCACCGTCTCGCCGGCCGCCAGCGGCGCGACCACCTCGCCGTCGGCGGAGAGCAGCGCCTCCATCTTCCCGCTCAGCGCGCGGATGCCGATGGCGGAATGCAAGCTCACGACGACGGAGCGGTTCGAGAGGGTGTGCGGGCAAATCGGCGTGATGGTGAAAACCTCCGCACTCGGGCTGACAATCGCCCCGCCCGCCGCCAGCGAGTAGGCCGTCGAGCCAGTCGGCGAGCTGACGATGAGGCCGTCGCAGCGATAACGGGTCAACTCCTCGCCGTCCACGGTGACTTCGATCTCGATGAGCCGCGAGCCGGCACCACGGCTTACCACGAAGTCGTTGAGCGCGCGGCGCGACAACAGCTTTCCGCCAAGCGAGCCGCTCACTTCGATGAGCGGTCGGGTCTCGATGGTGAACTTCCCCTGCCAGACGAAACGCAGCTCCTTCGCAAACTGATCGGCAGAAGTCGCGGTGAGGAAACCGAGGCCTCCGAGGTTTACGCCGAGGAGCGGCGTGCCCGCGACCGCAGTGTCGCGCGCAGCACGCAACATCGTGCCATCGCCGCCGAAGACCAGCAGCAGATCGCTCTCACGGGCCACGGCGGCGGCATCCACCGCGGTGGGCACCTTGAGATTCGCGAGACGGGCGGTCGCGATGTCCGCGACTGGTTCGCGCCCACTGGCGCGCACGAGCCGGGCGGCCTGTTGCACGATCGCCGCGCAGGAGCTTTTCTCGACGTTCGCCACCAACCCGACGCGCCGGATGTTGTCCGCGAGTTTCTTCACGTGCGAAGGAGTTTAACCGAAGCCCGCCGCCAAGGCAACCGCGCGAGACACGGGGTGCCAGCTTCGCTCGCATGGCGGACTTGGCATTTCTCCGCCAGTTCGCCAGCCTTCGTGCATGAGTTGGTTCTACCGTTCGCTCATCCGTCCTGCGCTCTTCACGCAGGACTCGGAGGCGATTCACAACCGCACGCTCGCAGCGCTGGCTTGGACAGCGCGGCAACCGCCGCTGTGTCGCGCGCTCGCCTGCGCTTTTGGAACGCGGGATTTGCCGGTGGAACTCTTCGACCTTCGATTCCCCAACCCCGTCGGTCTCGCGGCGGGCATGGACAAACAGGCCATCGCCGCGCCGGTCTGGCCCTCACTGGGCTTCGGCTTCAGTGAACTCGGTGGGGTGACTTGGCACGCACAGTCGGGCAATCCGCAGCCCCGGATGTTCCGCGCCGTGGCCGATGAGGCGCTCGTCAACCGCATGGGCTTCAACAACGGCGGCGCGCGTGCGTTGGCCGAACGCCTCGCCGCCTGGCGCGAGCAAGGCCGGTGGCCGAACCACCCCGTCGGCATCAACCTCGGCAAGTCCAAGGTCACGCCACTGGACGAGGCGGCAGACGATTACGCGAACTCCTTCCGCGTCCTCTGGCCTCACGCAGACTTTTTCGTCGTCAACGTCAGCTCCCCCAACACGCCGAACCTGCGCCAGCTTCAGGACAAGTCGGCACTCGACGAAATCCTCGCCGCCCTCCAGCAGGTCAACGCCAAGCAGGCGAAGTCCGGCAAACCCAAGCCGGTGCTTGTGAAAGTCGCTCCCGATCTCACCTTCGAGGCACTCGACGAAATCCTCGAACTCGTCGGCCCGCGCCAGCTCGCTGGCATTGTCGCGACGAACACGACCATCACGCGGCCCGAGACACATGACGCACGGCTGAAGCAGATTTACTCCGAGACCGGTGGGCTGAGCGGCCGGCCTCTCCGCGCCCGCAGCACCGAGGTCATTCGCCATCTCTTCCGGCAGAGCAAGGGCGCAGTGCCCATCATCGGAGTCGGTGGCATCGCCAGCGCGGCGGACGCGTGGGAGAAAATCACCGCGGGTGCCTCGCTCGTGCAGGTCTATTCCGGTCTCGTCTATCAAGGCCCCGGCCTCATCGGTGACATCGTGAAAGGCCTCCGCTGGCGTTTGGAAGTGGAAGGCTTGACGCAACTCAAGCAAGCGGTCGGGTTGCGGGCGTTGTGAGGCGGCGGCACAAAAACTTACCCCGCCAACCATGTGCTTGAGCCCTTCATCCCTCCGCGCGTGCGCCGCCAGCTTGTTCATCGTTCTCCTCGCCAGCGCCCTCGCGCAGGCCGACAAGCCGCTCTTAAAACCCCACCCTGCCGCCGTGCCGAACACCCACGCGCCCGGCGAAGTGGACCGGCCTGAGCTGGTGCCGTTCATCGTCGCCGAACCCGCGAAGCTGCCGGGTATCGTCGTGGACGAGACCGCCGCCACGCTCGTGGGCAAGTGGCAATACTCCACGCACACGCCGCCCTACGTTGGCCTCGGCTACCTGCACGATCAAAACACCGGCAAGGGCGAGAAGTCCGTGACCTTCACGCCTGACCTGCCGCGCGCGGGGCGATACGAAGTGCGCCTCGCCCACTGCTACAACATCCGCCGCGCGACGAACGCGCCCGTCACCCTCCGCCACGCCGACGGCGAGACGAAGCTGCGTGTGAACCAGCAGGAAGAACCGCCGCACGGGCGGTTGTGGCGAACGCTCGGCACATTCCGCTTCGCCGCCGGCACGAACGGCTGGGTGCGCCTCTCGAACGAAGGCACCGAGGGCAAGTATGTGATTGCGGACGCAGTTCAGTTCCTTGCGGTGCCGTAACGAGCGCAGCCTTGCCCGCTGCGCCTGCGCCGCGTAGAACCTCCGCACTCAAGCCATGCACTTGCTCCGAACCCAACCGCTTTTCGCCACATCACTCTGCGCGGTCCTGCTCGCCGTCGGCTGCCAATCACAGCGGCCTGCGGCGAAGGTCACTGTGTTTCCATCTCCGGCCGAGGTGAAGCAACACCCGCTCATCGGAGCGCCGCCAACTTTGGAGAACCAGTTTCATCTCCCTAAGCTAGCCGAGATGGAAGCGGTCATCGTGCAAGCCATCGCGGACAAGAAGTTACCCGGCGGAGTCCTACTGCTGGAGCATCACGGCGCGACTTATCGCAAACACTTCGGTCAACGCGCCATCGTCCCCACTACCGAGCCGATGTCCGAGGACACACTCTTCGACGCCGCATCGCTCACCAAGGTCATCGCCGCCACACCTGCCATCATGCGGCTCATCGAGCTGGGCAAGGTCGGCCTCGAAGACCGCGTGGTGAAGTTCATCCCGGAGTTCGGCACGCTGGGGAAGGAAGTCATCACCATCCGGCAGCTGCTCACGCACACGTCGGGCTTGCGGCCTGACATCAGCCTCAAGCCGGACTGGTCCGGCTACGACGCAGCCATCCGCCTCGCGTGCGAGGAGAAGCTCGCCGCGCCACCGGGAACTAAAATCATCTACAGCGACACCGGACTGTATCTGGTCGGCGAAATCGTCCGGCGCGTCAGCGGGCTGCCGCTCGACCAATTCGTGCAACGCGAAGTCTTCGGCCCGCTCGGCATGACCGACACCGGCTTCAATCCACCGCGCAGCAAGCTCGCGCGCATCGCGCCCACGGAGGTCGAGAGCGGCCAACCGGTGCGCGGGGTCGTCCATGACCCGCGCGCGCGACGCATGGCCGGCGTGGCGGGACACGCGGGACTTTTCACCACAGCCCACGACCTCGCGCTCTTCGCCCGCATGATGCTCAACGAAGGCGAACTTGCCGGCGTCCGCGTCTTCAAGCCGGAGACCGTGCGCCTCTGGACCTCAGTGCAAACGCCCCCGGGCGTCGCGGGCCGGCGCGGGCTGGGCTGGGACATCGACACGGGTTTCAGCGGCCCGCGCGGCAAGCTCTTCCCCATCGGCTCCTACGGTCACACGGGCTGGACGGGCACGAGCCTCTGGATAGACCCGTTCTCCAAGACGTTCCTGATTTTTCTCTCGAACCGAAACCATCCGACCGAGGCCGGCAGCGTCGGCGTGTTGCGCGCGAAGCTCGGCACGCTCGCGGCGGAGGCGGTGCGGAACTTCAACTTCGCCTTCGTCCCCGGCGCACTCGCTCCGCGCGAAGACGCAGTGGCCGCCGGCCGCTTGCGCCCAAGCGCTACACCCGTGGACACCGCTGCGCCGGTGCTCAACGGCATTGATGTGCTGGCGAAGAACCAGTTCGCCCAACTCAAAGGCCTCAAGCTCGGCCTCATCACGAACCACACCGGCCAGGACCGCGCGCGCAACGCGACGATTGACTTGCTGCACAAGGCGCCCGGCGTGTCGCTCGTCGCGCTGTTCAGTCCCGAGCACGGCATTCGCGGTGCGGTGGACGACAAAGTTTCTGACTCGAAGGACGAGCAGACGGGCCTGCCGGTCTTCAGCCTCTACGGCGTCCGCCGCACGCCCACGCCCGAGCAACTCGCGGGACTGGACGCGCTCGTGTTCGACATCCAAGACATCGGCTGCCGCTTCTACACTTATCCGGCTACGCTGATCAACTCCATGGAAGCGGCGGCGAAGGCGAAGAAGAAGTTCATCGTGCTCGACCGCGCGAATCCCATCGGGGGCGTCGCGGTGGAAGGGCCGCTGCTCGTCGGCACGAACTCCTTCGTCGCGTGGCACAAGGTTCCGTTGCGCCACGGGATGACGCTCGGTGAAGTCGCGCGGATGGTGAACGCGGAGCGCGGCTTCGATGCGGACCTCACCGTGATTCCCGTCGAGGGTTGGTCGCGTAGCCAGTGGTTCGATGAGTTCGGCCAGCCGTGGACGAACCCGTCGCCGAACATGCGGAGCCTCGCGGCGGCGGCGCTTTATCCCGGCGTCGGTTTGCTGGAGAGCGCCATCAGCGTCGGGCGCGGGACGGACACGCCGTTCGAGGTCGTGGGAGCGCCTTATGTGACCAACGACGTGCGCTTCGCCGCCGAGCTGAACCGCGCGGGCCTGCCGGGCGTGCGTTTCCACGCGGTGCGTTTCACGCCGACCTACAGCACGTTCAAGGACCAGCCCTGCGGCGGCGTGCGGCTCGTGCTGACCGACCGCGACGCGCTCAACGCCGTGGACGTGGGCCTGACCATCGCGGTCACGATGCAGCGGCTCTACGGCACGAACTTCGCGGCCGACAAGATGCAGGTGCTGCTGCGCGAGCCGTCGGTCCTGGCAGGCATCAAGTCGGGCCAGACTGCGGCGGAGCTGAAGGCCGGATGGGCAGCAGACTTGGAGGCATTTAAGAAGCGGAGAGAGCCGTTCCTGATTTACCGATGAGCGAGCGGTGCATCAGCCAGCCGCCAGTCGCAGTTGAAGTTTTTTTAAAGACCTTCCGTCAGTAACCGCTGCATTCGACAACCCGCCCTCCACCTCACATGAACCGACTACTCGTCCCCGCCCTGCTCGCCTCCGCGTTCCTCACCACCGCCGCCGACTGGCCGCAGTGGCGCGGCCCAAACCGCGATGACATCTCCAAGGAAACCGGCCTGCTCAAGCAATGGCCCGAGGGCGGGCCAAAGCTCGCGTGGATGAGCAAGGACGTGGGCCTCGGCTACTCCGGCTACGCCATCGCGGGCGGCAAGCTCTTCACGGTGGGCCTGCGAGGCGACACCGAATTGCTCATCGCGTTGGATACGAAGACGGGCAAGGAACTCTGGGCTACACCGGTTGGCACCATGCTCAAGAATGGCTGGGGCGACGGCCCGCGCGCCACGCCCACGGTGGACGGCGATCTGGTCTTCGCGATGAGCGGCACGGGCACGTTGCTCGCGGCAAAGACGGCGGACGGCAAAGAGGCTTGGAAGGCCGCGATGCGCGACTTCGGCGGCAAGACGCCGGGCTGGGGCTATTGCGAGTCCGTGCTGGTGGACGACGGCAAGGTCATCTGCACGCCCGGCGGTGGACAGGGCACGTTGCTCGCCCTCGACAAGGTCACGGGCAAGAAAGTCTGGCAGGCCGACGGCTGGACAGATGGCGCTCACTACTCCTCTCCCATCGTCGCGACCCACAACGGCACGCGGCAATACATCCAGCTCACCTCGCAGCACGTCGCCGGAGTGAACGCCAAGGATGGCAAAGTGCTGTGGAAATCCGAGTGGCCGGGCAAGACCGCGGTCATCCCCACGCCCATCTTCAAGGACGGCCATGTTTACATCACCTCCGGCTACGGCGTCGGCTGCAAGCTGGTGAAAGTCGGCGCGGATAACGCGGTGAGCGACGTCTACGTGAACCAGAACATGGTCAACCACCACGGCGGCGTGATTCTTGTGGGCGACAAAATTTACGGCCACTCGGACAAAGGCGGATGGACCTGCCAGGACTTCAAGACGGGCGAAGTGACCTGGTCCTCGAACAGCCTCAAGAAGGGAGCCATCCACTGTGCCGACGGGATGTTCTATTGCCTCGAAGAAGGCAGCGGCACGGTCGCGCTCATCGAAGTCTCCGCCAAGGGCTGGAGTGAGAAGGGGCGCTTCAAACTCACTCCGCAGACCGAGCAACGGAACCCCAAGGGCAAGGTCTGGACCCACCCCGTCGTCAGCGACGGCAAGCTCTACCTACGCGATCAGGAACTGCTCTTCTGCTTCGACGTGAAGGGTAAGTGAGCGACACCATTCGCCTCGCCAATTCGGAGGCTGCCGTTTAGTTTGCGCGGGAGTGAAAATCCTCGTCGTCACCAATCTCTTTCCGCCGCATCTGGCGGACACCGACGACTTCCGCTGCCAGAATGTGACCGACGCGCTCCGCGAGCGCGGGCACACGATCCGCGTGCTGACTTCCACCTTCGGGTTGGCCTCTGACAGCGGCCACACTGCCCGCAACGTGGGATCCTCCGCCGACCAACTCGACGCTGTTGTCCAGCGGCGGCTGCGTCTCAATGGCGTTTTCGGATTGGAGGCGGTCGGCGGCCTTGGGGATTTGCGCGAGCTGGAGGCGCGAAATAACACCGTGTTGCGGGAGGCAATCACGGAGTTCGCACCCGACCTCGTCCACGTGTGGAGCCTGCGCGGGGTATCCAAGTCAATTCTGCTCACGCTGCGGCGGGCGAGCGTCCCGGTCGCCTTCCACGTGTCGGACACCTGGCTGGCGGATGAACTCCGCGAAGACCCATGGCTCTCGTGGTGGCATCGCGAAACGGTGCCAGCAATGCACAGGATCCAGCGTGCAGGGCTGGAACTCTCCGGCCAGCGCACCAAGTGGGACGTGGGGACCCCGACCTTCATCGAGCCGGGCACCAGCCGCCTGCCAACGATTTTCGACCCGAGCACCGACGCCGGTTTCAAACCCAACTCCTTCGCAGAATTTCAGCTTCGGCGTATCCACTTCAGCAGCCCGGCGCTTCAGACTGCGACCGCGCAGGCCGGGTTCCGCGTTGCGCACGGGGAAGTCATCCACTCCGGCGTGGACACGCAGGCCTTTCACGGCGACGTGAAGCCCGCGACTGCGCCGGTGAAGAAGTTCCTCATCGTCACGCGCCTGACGCGCGACTGCGGCGTGCACACAGCCATCGAAGCGCTCCGACTCGTCCGCGCAAAGGGTGCGAAAGCGACGCTGACGATCCACGGGCGGGGTGATTCCGAAGTGCAGGCAAAGCTCCGCACTCAGGCCGTGCAAGGCGAGGTGCCAGTCGAGTTCCGCTCCAGCGGGTCGCAACGCGATTTGCCGGGAGTCTATCGGGCACACGATGCGTTTCTCCATCCGGTGGAAGGCGAGGAATCGTTCGTCGGCGCCCCGCTGGAGGCGATGGCGTGCGGCCTGCCGGTGATCGTGAACCAGGACTACGCCGCGGAGGATTTGTTCCGCTCGGGTGAGAGCTGCCTGTCGTTTCCGTCCGGCGATTCCGGACTGCTCGCCAACCGAATCCTCGAACTCATCCAGACGCCGAACTTGGCGTGCCATCTCGCGCAGGTCGGCCAGAACGAGGTGCTGTCCCGCTACCAGTTCACGACCGCAGTGGAACAGATCGAACGCTACCTCGAAGACACGGTGTCGCAGTGGCAGTCGGCTTAGGAATCGCCCCCAGATTCCTGTAGCGGCGGTCTGCGATCGCTGATGGCCAAAGCTCGGCGCTCACAGAGCACCGCTACAGCTTTGGGCTACGCCCGACGTTCCTTGATGCTCTGCAAGATGTCCGCCACGACTTGCGCCGTGGGCTTCGCGCCTTGGGGGCCGCCGGTGTGGAGGCGCACGGAGACGTGGCCGGCTTCGAGGTCGCGCGGGCCGAG
>SIBB01000036.1 GCA_009695395.1 Pedosphaera sp.
GGTGGTGCTCGACTTCGGCTGCAACTGGGGCAAATGGGCGAGCATGGCGCTGGCGCACGGCTGCGAGGTCTATGCCGTGGAGGTGAACCGTGACGCGGCGGCGTTCTGCGCGTCTCGCGGCATCAAAATGGTCACGCTCGCCGACCTGAAGTCCCTGAGGTTTGACTTTATCAATGTGGATCAGGTGCTCGAGCACTTGAGCGATCCGCGCGGCATCGTGCGTGAGCTGGCCGCGAGCTTGAAGCCTGTCGGCATGATGAAATGGAGCACGCCGCACCATCCGCATTTGTCAAAACTGCTGCGGGCCGCGGAAGCCAGCGGCACCAACGCTGTGCTGGATCGGGCGACGCTGGATCCCCTCGAACCGCTCGAGCACGTGAATCTGTTCTCGGGCGCGGCATTGGAGGTTTTGGGCCGGCAAGTTGGTTTGCGGTCAGTTCAACTTCCGTTGGGAAAATGGCTGGGCGCAGGCCAGCTCTGGAACATCCCGCGCCAACTAAACCGCAATCTCACGACGCCGCTGAAGCGCTGGCGTGGACGCGGTGCGTATCGGTGGTTCCAAAAGGCGACCTGACATGAGCAACCCGCAGCCGCCTCCGGTGACGCTGAATCCACGGCATGGCTGGCTTGGGGCATGGCCAGGCTGGCGGGCGGTTTTGGATCCGGAAAACGGACGCATCCCCGCCTTCCTGCGCGAGGAGGCCGCCAAACTTCCGGCGGACGCGCTGGTGCTCGATGCCGGGGCTGGCGCACGTTCCTACGCGGGTATTTTCCAGCGCCAGCGCTATGAGTCATGCGACATGCCCGGCGGCTTTTACGACCAGAAGCAAGACTTCGACTGCTGGCTGCACGACATTCCCCAGCCCGGGGCGCGCTACGACGCCATCATCAACACGCAGGTGCTGGAGCATGTGCCCGACCCGGTTGCCGTGTTGCGAGAGCTCCGGCGCGTCACGAAACCCGGCGGCGTCTTGCTCCTGTCCGTGCCCTTGACCGCGCCGTTGCACGGTGAGCCCTGGCATTTCTTTCACTTTACCCACCACGGCATCTACGAGTTGGCTCGGCGCACGGAGTGGGAGGTGGTTTCGTGCGAGAAGGTGGGCGGGGCGTTTTGGACACTGGGGAAGCGATTGCCAGACGCCTTCCGCAAGCTGCTCAAACAATTCGACCCCTCGCGCGCCCGCAAGCGCCGCCAGTCCGTAGGCTTCTGCCTGCTGATGAACCTGCTCCTGATCGTGCCGTGGCTGCTCTTCTATCCCCTCACGGCCTATGTGTGGCGGCCGCTCTTCTACTGGCTCGACCGGCTCGACACGGAGAAAAGTTTTACCCTTGGCTACACGGTGGTGCTGCGGAGACCAGCGGCTTAGCGCACTCGATGGCTGCGGGCCTTCGAGGATATCTCACCGCGCGACAGTCGGAGCGTTGCCCAACTCAGCCACGGCGGCGAGCACTTGCGCCACGGATATCTTCTCCATCGACTCGAAGGCCACTGTTTGTCCGGGTTCGACCACATCCCCGACTAGCCGGTGAGTCACAGCCCATGGCCGCCAATGCTGCGCCACCGAAGCACCGAACAGCGCCACCGTGGGACACTGACACGCTGCAGCCAGATGCATCGCCGCCGTGTCCACGCCAATGAACAGCCGCGCCCGTCCCAATAGCCCGGCAAGCTGCGCCCATGACAATTTTCCCCTCGTGCAAACCGCCTGCGGGCCCAGTGCCGCGGCCAGTTCATCGCCGAGCCAGACTTCTTCCTCACCCGGACCGACGCTGATCACGACGTGGCGCCGCGTGGTCAGCAAGGCTCGCCCGACTTCAATCCACCGCTCTGCCGGCCAGCGTTTTCGCTGCCAACGCGTGCCAGGATGCAGCACGGCGAAGTCGCTCAAGGACAAACCAAAATCGCATGGCTCCGCGCGGCTGGGATGGAACACCAGCGGTGGCGGTTTGGCCACGCCCAGCGGCAACCACTCGTCCACAAGCCGGAAGGACGCCTCCACCTGATGTGAGCCGCTCCAGTCATGCTTCGAGAGCCGATGAAACCACGGCCGCCAGAAGGCCGGCACGCGATAGACGCCGTCGCTTGCGCACCGGACGCTCGCCCCACTCAATCCGGCCAGCAAACGCCCCCGGTCGCCCTGAGTAAACTCGAACGCAAAATCGAAATTCTGTTGCCGCAGGCGGCGCAGCAGCCGGAGATCGTTCAGCCACGCAAATGGCTCACGCTTGTCCGCCTCAGGAGCCGATGCCGTCAGCAACTGGTCAATTTGCGGGCAGCCAGCAAGAATCCCCTCCGTGCCACGCCGGACCACCACCCAAATCTCGGCGTGCGGGTAGGCCGCCTTCGTGGCGGCGAGGGTCGGCGTCAGCAAGAGCGCGTCGCCGATGTGCTTGAGTTTTACGAAGAGCAGCCGCACGCGGGAATCGAATCGCCTAGTTGAGTTGGAATTGGCTGGAACATCGTCCGCAAGAGCGGCGTGACTCGCGCAAGCTCGTGCGCGCGGAGTGAACCAAAGTGCCCCGAGCGAGTCACGCCCCATCCCTCCATGCTCGCGCTTGCAAGCGGAGTTAAAACTTTTTCTCCCGGCCCGGAAACGTCACGCTCCTGCCCTCGTATGTCGGATCCCAAATGGCGCATTGTCCACTCCGAAGCTTCCCTGGGCTGGGGCGGGCAGGAGCGGCGTGTCATGGCGGAACTGCTCGGCTTCCGCGCGCGCGGGCACACGGTGGGCTTGCTGGCGCCGGCGCGGGCCACGATCTTTTCAGAAGCGACGCGGCATGGCCTAGCGCGGGCGACGGTGGCGGAGAAGCGGTGGGCCTTTCCCTTTGAGGTGGTGCGGACCGCGCGCTGGTTGCGGGCCTTCCGCGCGGATGTGGTCAACACTCACAGCTCGCGGGATGGCTGGATCGTCGGGCTGGCGGCGCGATTGGCGCGCACGCCGCTGGTCATCCGCTCGCGGCACTTTGATGTGCCGGTGGCGAACCCCGCGTTGAGCCGGCACGTTTACGCGACGCTCGCGGATCATCTCATCACCACGAGTCCAAAGGTCGCGGCGGACTTCCGCGCGCTGTTTCAATTGTCCGCAGACCGCGTGAGCGCCATTCCGACCGGCGTGGATGTGGAGAAGTTTTCTCCCGAGGGGGCGAAGGCTTCGTTTGAATTCACAGCGGAGGCGGGCGGACCGCTGGTGGGCATCATCGGAGTGATCCGTCACGCCAAGGGCCACACGGTGCTCTTCGAGGCGATGAAGCAACTGGCCGACCAAGGGTTCCCCGTGCGCTGCGTGGTGGTGGGCGACAGTCCGAACCGCGGGGCGCTGGAGCGGCGTGTGGTCGAACTGGGTTTGTCCAAGCGCGTGCTGTTCGCCGGGGAGCGGGACGATGTGCCAGCCATTCTACGCGCGCTCGATGTGCTGGCGATTCCCTCGCTGCACGAGGCCATTCCGCAGGTGGGTCTTCAAGCGCTGGCGACGAGGACACCGGTCGTTGCCAGCGATGTGGGCGGCATTCCGTCCATTATCCGCCCGGGCGAGACCGGGCGGTTGTGCGCTCCGGACGATGCCGCCAGCCTAGCTGCCGCGCTCCGCGAGGCTCTGAGCGACAAGGCCACGACTCAAGCCATGTGCGAACGAGGCCGCGTGCTGCTGGAGCGCGAGCACACTGTGGAGATGATGCTGGACCGGTTGGAGGAAATTTACCGCCGCTATCTGCGCTGATAGCGGCGGCAAAAATGCCGCGCGGGGCGCGATCCCGCGATCCTCCCGGGAGGGCAGAGTGATGCCTCTTCAGACCGTGCCGCTGGCGAGTTCCTCGTTCGTGACCGCGTTGAGGATTTTGTATTGCTCGGCGTGGAACGCGGGGTCGGCCCGAAAGGTGAGCTTGCCGAAGAATTTCTTCTCCATCTCGATGAGGATTTTCTCGTCCTCCTTGCGCAGGCGGTCCAGCACGGTGGGATGCGAGACGACGCGGAGCTGGAAGTCGCTCTCGTCACGCGGGCGTTTCTTCAGGATCTCCTGGAGCTTTCGCTGGATCTCCACGCTCATGGTCAATGCGCTCTTCACCTTGCCGCGGCCTTTGCAGTAGGCGCAATCGTGGTAAACGGTGGCGCGGATGCTCTCGGTGTGGCGCTGGCGGGTCATCTCCATGAGGCCGAGCTGGGAGATGGGCAGGATGTGTGTCTTGGCCTTGTCACGCTTGAGTCCTTCCTTCATGCGCTGATAGACGCTCTGCTGGTCGCGGCGGTGCCTCATGTCAATGAAGTCCAGGACGATGAGGCCGCCGAGATTGCGCAGGCGCAGGAGGCGGGCGATCTCCTCAGCTGCTTCGAGGTTGACCTTGGTGATGGTCTGCTCCTTGTCGCGATCCTGTTCCTTGCTCTTGTGGCTGCCGGTGTTGACGTCAATCGCCACGAGGGCCTCGGTCTCGTCCACGACGAGGTGGCCGCCGCTCTTGAGGGAGACTTGGCGGGAGAAGGCGGCTTCGAGCTGGCGGCTGATGCCGAAGCGGTCGAAGACGGGCTGCGGCTCGTTGTAGAGCTTCACCTTTCCGATGGAGCGTTTGGAGACCTTGCCAATCATGGCCTGCATGCGCTCGAACTGCTTGCTGTCGTCAATGACGATGCGCTCGACGTCCTCGGTGAGAAAGTCGCGCACGGTGCGCTCGATGAGGTCGGGCTCTTGGAAGACACAGGTGGCGGGGCCTTGCTTCTCGATGCGCTCCTGCACTGCCTTCCATTCCTCCAGCAGGAAGGCGAGGTCGCGGATGAAGTAACGCTCCTGCTGGCCTTCGCCGGCGGTGCGGATGATGACGCCCATGCCGTCAGGGATGTTGAGCTTGCGGACGATTTTCTTGAGGCGCTGGCGTTCCTCGCCGTGCTCGAT
Organism: Pedosphaera sp.; assembly: GCA_009695395.1. Classification (GTDB taxonomy): domain Bacteria; phylum Verrucomicrobiota; class Verrucomicrobiia; order Limisphaerales; family SXTU01; genus SXTU01. The sequence continues at coordinate 4,881 of SIBB01000036.1, forward strand.
CTTGCGTGAGATGCCGGACTGATCGGAGTTGGGCAGCAACACGAGGAAGCGGCCGGGGAGCGCGAGGTGCGTGGTGACGCGCGGGCCTTTGGTGCCGATGGGGCCTTTGGAGACCTGGATGATGATCTCGCTGCCCTTGGGGTAGAGCTTGGGAATGTCCTTCTGGGTGACCTTGGGTTTCTCGGGCCCTCTCTCGGGTTTGTCCTTGGGTGGTGACTTCTTCTCGCGCTCGACGATTTCGACGCCGCTGTCGAGGCTGCTGGGGACGATGTCCCAGTAGTGGAGGAAGGCGTTCTTCTCAAAGCCGATGTCCACGAAGGCGGCTTTGAGGCCATCTTCCAAGTTGCGAATCTTGCCTTTGTAAATGCTGCCGACGAGCCGTTCCTCGGTGGTGCGCTCGATGGTGAACTCCTCGAGCCGGCCATCTTCGCAGACGGCCACGCGGGTTTCGAGGGACTCGGAGTTGATGATGACTTCTTTGTGCACCTTCTTCTCCGGCTTCATCATTTTCTTGACCTTGGTGACGACCCTTTGCGCCGCGTGTTTGAGTGTCGCCATGAGGCCCTTCGGACGGTCCTTGACCTCGACGGGCTTGAAGTCGCTCTCGTCCTCGGCGTTCACCTCCTCGGGCGTCTCGAGGTTCGGCTCACGGTAGTCGTGGCGACCGGCGGGCTTCGACGCGTGCTGGGCCTCACCCTCGGCTGGGAGGCCGGCGGCGAGATTTTCTGAGCGCCGGATTTCGTGCTCGTGGCGTCCTCGGCCAAAGACGGTTTCATCGCCGCCGATCTTGTCGCCACCGGTGGCGGAGAGGCGCGCCATGGCGGCGGCGCGGTCAGGCTTGGCGTTGGGGTTGAGGCCGCCGGAGGGACGGAAGTGACGTGGGCCGCCGCGGCGGTTGGAGAAACGATTGCTCATGGTTGGTTAATAAGACCTGCGATGCAGGTAGATGTTTTGGAGAAGGCCCGCGGCGACCAGCGTGCAAATCACTGAAGTCCCGCCGTATGATAACAGCGGCAGTGGCACGCCCGTGACGGGCATCAAACGGATGTTCATGCCGATATTGATGAACATGTGGCTGAACAGGAGCGCTACCACTCCCGCCGCCATCATTTTACCCAGGCGGTCGCGCGCCTGGCCGGCGATTCTGATTCCGGCGAACAGAACCACCGCGTAGAGCGAGAGCACAACAATGCTCCCGACGAATCCACTCTCCTCAGCAAGCACGGAGAAGATGAAATCGTTGTGTGCCACGGCGCGCGGCAGGTAGCCCAATACATTCTGGGTGCCTTGCCGCCAGCCCTTGCCCGTCAGCCCACCGGAGCCGACGGAGATGAGCGCCTGCTCGACATTGTAAGAGTCGTTGCGCTCCTGGATGCGGGCCTTCTGAAGCTCCGCCGCCGTGGCGTTGGGCGGAGCGAAATGTTTGGATTCCATGCCGAAATAAACGAGCAGTCGGCGGCGCTGGTAGTCCTCCAGCTTGAAGCGCCAGTTCGGCGGCGCGAACAGCACGTCCACCAATATCAGCGCGACGACCAGCGCCGAGCCGCTGAGGAAACGCCGCAGATACTTCGCCGGGATGCCAGCGACATACATCATCACAAAACCCGTCGGGATGAGCACGAGCGCGGAGCCAAGGTCGGGCTCCACGAGGATGAGCGCGAAGGGCAGGCCGAGCATGGCGAGGGCTTTCCAGAAATTGCCGGTGAGCTTCAGCTCGTCGAGCGGGCGGGCGAGGAAATTACCCATCGCGAGGATGAAGGCGATTTTCGCAATCTCCGAGGGCTGGAGCTGGAAGATACCAAGGTCAATCCACCGCCGCGCGCCGAAGCGCATCGCACCGATGTGCGGGATGAGCACGAGCACGAGCAAGAGGATGCTGCCCCAGTAGGCGACGTAGGACCAGCGGGCGAGCGTCTGGTAGGGGATGACGCACATCCCAGCCATCGCCACCGACCCGAGCAGGTAGTAGGCGATTTGTTTGATGTGATACTGCTTAAACCACGGCACGCCGGAGCCGGACTCCGTCGCATGGCGCGCGCTATGGATGAAGAGGACGCCCAGCACCATCAAGCCCAGCAAGGCGCACAGCAGCACCCAGTCAATCCGGGCGGGCTTCTCGGCGATGTTGAGGCGGGCGAGCATGGGTCAGTTCAAACTAGCGAGGGCCGAAGTCTTCCGACCTCCGTCGCGCTCGCGGGCCAGGAGCGCCTCGTAAATTTTCTTCGCCACTGGCGCGCAAGTTTTGCCGCCGGACGCGCCGCTCTCGACCATCACCACGACCGCCCACTTGGGCCGGTCCACCGGTGCGAAGGAGGCGAACCATGTGGTTTTGTCCACCATCTTGCCAGCTCGCTCCACTTCCGCCGTGCCGGTCTTGCCACCGATTTTCAGGCCGTCCACCTTCGCCTCGCGGCCGGTGCCGCCGGCCTCTTCCACATCGGCGAGCATGGCCTCGTGAATGAGACGGAGATTCTCCGGCTTCACACCGAGCTCGTCGCGCACGCGGGCGGGGAACTCGGAAATCTTGGCGCCGAACTGCAGGTCGCTCGGCTCCAGTCGCAAGACGAGACGCGGCCAGAAGACCTTGCCACCGTTCGCCACCGCAGCAGTCAGCACGGCCATTTGCAGCGGGCTAACGGAGACCTTCCCCTGGCCGATCGCGAGGTTGGCGGTATCACCCGGCTGCCAACGGCTCACGAGGTCGGTCTGGTCTGGGAAATCGCCTGCTGTCTCCTGGCGCGGCAGCAGGTCGGTGCGCTCGCCGAGGTGAAATTTCTTGCCGAGCATGATCATCTTCTGCAGCACGCCGGGCTTGAGCGCGTAGTGGATGAAGTAGGAATTCGATGAGTGGACCAGCGCTTTTTTGAAGTTGTAGGGGCCGGGCGAAACGGTGTCGTCAATCTTACGGTTGCCGACATGGATGCAGCCGCGCCCCGGGCGGGTGGGATCGGCTTCGACGTTGTAAACGGCGTTCGGGTCGAGCGCCTCCATCTCGAGCGCCGCCAGCGCGGTGAGCATCTTGAGAATGGAGCCGGGGTGGTAGTTCTCCTGTGTGGCGCGGTTGAACAGCGGCTTCTGGATGGGATGGTTCAACACGTTTGTCCAATGCTCGGTGCTGATGCGGCCCATGAATTCCGCCGGCCCAAAGTCCGGGGCGGAGGCCAGCGCCAGCACGTCCCCGGTCTGCACGTCCAACACCACCGCCGCGCCACGCGTCTGCGCGCCGAACAGCGGTGTGACCAACGCGCGCTCGACGGCTTGCTGGAGCTTGAAGTCGAGCGTGAGCACGAGATTGTCCCCCGGCTCGGGCGTGCGCAGAACCGTCTCGTGCTGCCGGTAGCCGAGACGGTTCACGGTCATGGACTTCGTGCCAGCCACGCCGCGCAGCTGTGCGTCGAAGACGCCTTCCATCCCGGTGACACCCTTCCAGTCGGGCAGCCGATAGTGATAAAAAGCGTCCTCCTCCTCTTGCGAGCTCTCATCACGCGTCAACGATCCAAGGACATGCGCAGCAATGCTTCCGTGCGGATAAACGCGGAGCGGCTGGATTTCCAAGTCGAGTCCAGGGAACACCCCGGGGCGCTCGGCAAAGCGCGCGACCTGCACGGCGTTGAGGTTCTGCAAAATGGAAATCGGCAGCGCGCGGACCTCGTTGTAGTGGCGTTGGAATTTCTTCTGATCAATCACCTGCGGCTGCTGGAGCCAGTCGCCCACCTGTGTGGTGATGTTGCTGACGACGTGGTAGCGCGCGGTCCACTCCAGCGCCTCGCGCTCGCTGCGGGTGAGGCGCGCGCCGACGGGCCGGAGCCTCATGTATTCGGTGTTGAAGTGCTTGCCCAGCTCGGCGAGGTAAAGCTCGATGTTATAGGTCGGGCGGTTCTCGGCGAAGGGCTGACCGTTTCGGTCGAGAATTTTCCCGCGCACCGCGGGGATGCGGACCGTTCGCACCGCCTGGTCTTCGAGGCTCTCGGAGAACTTCTTCGACGAGAAGACCTGCACATACCACAAGCCCGCCAGCAGGACGCAGAAGCCCGCAGCCAAAACGAACGCGACCACGCGGAGTTGCGAGTCGGGCTGTTTGATTGGGGCAAATTGAAACATCGGTCAGGCGGCGAGGAAGGCACAGATGGACACAGATGGACACAGATGCGGAGGCGTGTTCCGTGGTGCGTGGTGCGCCCTCGCGTGGCGGCTACCGGGGTTCAATCTGTGCTTATCTGTGTTCATCTGTGGCTAAAATCTCGTCCTCTTGAGTTGCCCCGTGCCGCGGTAGTGCGACTCGGGGAACGGTTGGTAACTGAACCAGCGGGTGAGCTGCGCGAAGAGGCGGAAGATCAGCGGCGTCGCCAGGGCGCCACCCGCCGCCATCACGAACCATTGCCCAGCTAGCCTGGCCGTGAGCGGCACGGGGTGGTGCGAGTTTGTCAGCGCGAGCACGACGCACGCGGGCACGAGCGAGCTGCCCAGAAAACCCATCATCACCTGCGCGTAAATCTGGTCGCGCAGGACGATGTCGCGCTTGTAGTGGATCAGGAAACCTGTGAGCGCCAGGGCGACGGTCGTGACGCCCAGCGGGTTTGCGGAGAAGGAGTCCTGCGCAAGTCCGCCGACGATAGCAAGCAGCACCACGCTCGGCAGCGATGAGGTCAACGCGACGTAAACCATCAGCGCCGGGAGAAGGCTGACTTGCGCGCCGAACCAGTTGCGGAAGCCATTGAAGGAAACCTCGAAAGCGACCGCGAGCCACGCGGCGAGCAGGATTGAAATGGTTTCGAGACGGTTCATGAAGGGGGTTTTGAGTTCATGGTTTTGAGTTCTGAGTTGTTGAACGCTGGTGTAGCGCTCACGGCGTCCGAACGCCCAACGCGAAACTCAAGGCTCAAAACTCGGAAGAGTGTCTTCATTGCGCTACCACCCACACTTGGTCCAGTGCGTTGAGGTTGACCGTGAGTTTCACGCGCGCTTCCTGATAGAGGCCGAAGCTGGCACTGCGCACGTCCACGATTTCCCCGATCCGGATGCCAGCCGGGAACACGCCGCCGAGACCGCTGGTGAGCACCTGGTTTCCGGGTTTCAACTCGAGACCGCTCGTCACGATGAACTGGCCGGGCTTCACCGGACTGCCGCGCGAGAGATAAGTGAGCGTCACAATGGAGGGATCGGCCGCGTAGGGCACGATGATGCCGTTCTCTTTCGTCTCATCCACCTTCGCGGCGACGCGGCAGTTCTGGTCACCGAGCAGCACCACTTGGGAGCGCGACGCGCCCACGACGGACACGCGGCCCACGAGTCCGTCCGGCGTGATGACGGGCATGTCCACGCGCACGCCGTCCTTGCTGCCCACGTCTATGAACACGGTGCGCCACCAGTTCGCCGGGTCGCGGGCGATGACGCGCGCGGGCTTGAGCTTCCACGGCAAGCGCACAGGGAAGCCGGCTTGCTTGCGCAGGCCGTCATTTTCGCGCGCAGCCTCCTGCAACTGGGTAAGTGTGAACTCCAACTCCTGCTTTTCCGCACGGAGTTGTTTGAGTTCGCGCACGAGATCCTCGCGGGGCACGATGGAGTTGCCCGCGTGGCGAGCAGCGCTCTGGGTGGACTCCGTGAATCCAAACAGCGGGAGGAACAACCCGGTGAGGGTGATCTTTGCGCGTTGGGTCGCGGATTCAGAGAGGCTGAGAAGTATCAGCCCGAGCAGCGCTACGATTCCGAGCGCGATGTATTGCGGCTTGCGCAGCATGGCCCGCAGAGTTGCGGGCGAACGGTCAGCCTGTGCTGGAGGTGGCGACGCGCTTGAGGAACGCGAGCTCTTGGAGGACGCGACCGGTGCCTTCGGCCACGGCGGTCAGCGGATCATCGGCAATGTGAACCGGCAAGCCGGTTTCCTGCGCGACGAGCCGGTCAATGTTCCGCAACAACGCCCCGCCGCCGGCCATAACGATCCCTCGGTCAATCAAGTCCGCGGACAGTTCAGGTGGGCAGCGTTCCAGCGTGATGCGGACAGATTCCAAGATGCTCGACAGGGGTTCCTTCAACGCTTCGCGAATCTCTTCTGAGCGGATGGTGATGGTCTTGGGAAGTCCCGCGCTTAAATCGCGGCCCTTAACCTCCATCGTGAGTTCCTGCTCCAGCGGGAAGGCTGAACCGACGCGGATTTTAATTTCCTCCGCCGTCCGTTCGCCAATCATCAAATTGTAAGTGCGCTTCATGTGCGCGACGATCGTCTCGTCAAACTCGTCCCCGCCCACGCGGAGACTGCGGCTGAACACAATGCCTGCCAGCGAGATGATCGCGATCTCGCAGGTGCCGCCGCCGATGTCCACTATCATGTTGCCAGCCGGCTCATGCACCGGCAGACCGACGCCAATGGCGGACGCCATCGGTTGCTCGATCAGATAAACTTCCCGCGCCCCGGCGTGTGTGGCGGAGTCCTTCACCGCACGGCGTTCCACCTCTGTTATTCCCGAAGGCACGGCCACGACCACGCGTGGCGCGATCAGTTTGCGATGATGAACCTTCTGAATGAAGTGGCGCAGCATCGCCTCCGTGATCTCGAAGTCGGCAATGACGCCGTCCTTCATGGGCCTGATGGCGATGATGTTTCCAGGACAGCGGCCCAGCATCCGCTTGGCCTCTTCACCGACAGCGAGCACGTTGGTCGTCCCCGCCTGAATGGCGACGACAGACGGTTCCCTCAAGACAATCCCCTGATCGCGCACGTAGACCAAGGAATTGGCGGTCCCAAGGTCTATCCCGATGTCGTTGGAGAACAGGCTTTTAAGTTGCGAGAACATGAAATGCTCTTAATAGACGTGAGCCTAGGGGTCCGCTCTAGGACGGGCAAGTCATTTTAGGTGCAAACTGAGCTGGCTGCGAATCTTCATCCGCTTTGGGAGGGAAGGATCATCGCGAAGCGCCCGTTGACAGCTCCGTGCCGAAGGCGCACGGTCGATCACAGTCAACGCATCCACTTATGAAAGTTCGCCTCCTCGCTCTCGCCTTTGTCACCGTTTGCACCGCGTCCAGCGCCTTCGGGCAAGGGGCTGCCGTCATCATCAAACAGCGTGCGAAGGAAACCGCTGGCCGCCCGCTGAACCTGCCGCCTGCACCCGGCGCGCAACCTGCCGTGGGTGCGCCTGCGCCGCAAGGCACCGTCATCGCGCAGCCGAACTACTCAAAAATTATCTCCGACCTTTCGAGCATCAAGATCCGCCCCCAGGCCACGCAGGAGCACAAGGACAAGCTCGCAACGGATCTCGGCGCGCTTGCGCTCGGCGCGAACAAACCATCCGCCGAGGCTGTGCAGGGCCTTGCCAACGCGGTGGCTGACGCCCTCGCGGGCAAGAAGATTTCCTCTGCCGACCAGGCCGCGCTCGCGAGCGCGTTGGTGGGTGTGGTGAACGCCTCTACTGGTTCACCGCAGCACGCCGCCGCCATTCAGGGGGTGAAGGACGGGCTCACCATTGCGGGTGCGAACGACCCTGCCATTCAGACTGTCGCCAAGGCGTTGATGGGCCTGACAACGAAGGCGAAGTAAGCACGTCGCCACCCGCAACGCGAACAACACCGTAACCTTGACGGTGACCAAGGCCGCGCGGGTCCCGGTGACGGGATTCTCAGCGGCCGCGCCGCGCTACTTCAGCAGCGGCTTCAGAGCGGCGGTGACCTCGGGGACGTTCGTCTCGTTGAGCGACTGCTCGGCGAAGCGCGCCTTCACCTTCACGCCGTCCGTGACGATGGTGGTGACGTGGGCGCGGTCGTTGAGCACCCACGCGTTGGGGCCGAGTTTGTCCTCGGCGTAAAGGGCGAGCGTAGCGGCCTCAAACTTCATGGACTGCTGCACCTTGGGCAGATACTCGCGTGTCTTGTCGGCGTCGTCCGTGATCCACACGGCGACGATGTGCGTGTCCTTGCCCAGTTCGGCGAGCGCCTTGTCGAGGACCTTGAGGTAGCGCGCGATGGGGCGGTCGAACTTGTCCGAGCGGATGAAAACGTAAACTGTCGGCTTGCCCTTGCGCGTGGTGGTGAAGGTGATTTTCTTGCCCGCGTCATCGCCGGTGACGGCGTCGGCCTTCAACTCGGGCAGTGCGCTGTCCACGGCGGGACCGGACTCTATCGCCGCAAGGACAAGAGTTGTGGAAATGAGGAGGAGGGAGGAGGCGAGACGCAGCATAATGATGGGCAGTTGAGGTTTGGTTGTCCCGCGTGGATACGCTCCCGCGTTTCAGCCTGTGTTGAGTTAACCGAAGCTGCACGCGCTTGCCGCGCAGAGCAAGCCCCCTTCACACACCGTCTGGCTGGCGGTCTTCACCCGGCATAGGTGGATCAGGTCGCGGTTCTGGCGGTCGCTCCGGGAGTTCCAGTATGAACCAATTCTCAACCTTCTGTCGCGCCCAGGGCGTCTTGCGCAGAAACTTGAGGCTGGAGGTAACAGTCGGGTCGAACATGAAACATCGGACTGGAATGCGTCGCGCCATCTCAGCCCAGCCGTGACGATCCGCCAGATGCTGGACGATGGTTGCGAGGGTGATCCCGTGCAGCGGGTCGCGGGGATGAAACGTAGGCGCAGGCATGGTTCAATCGCCGGGCGACCACGACGAGTTGTCGAGCAACTGGATTCCTGGCCTTAGAAACCGGATGCGCCGCTGTTTGTAGAGCGTGCCGAGCGCCTGCTTAAAGGCGGTCTTGCTCACCCCGAAGGCTTCACGAACCACCTCGGGCGGGCTGTCGTCATCGAAGTCCAGCCGCCCCTCGGCAGCTTCAAGAGCTTGGACAATCTGCTCAGTCAACAAGCCAACGCGCCGGTAGCCGGACGCATCGAGGCTCAGGTCAATCTTCCCGTTCTCGCGGATCGTGCGGACAAAGCCATTTATCCGCTGCCCCGTCGCGAGCGGCGTCGCGAGGTTGTTGTGATAGAGCAGGCCAAGGTGGGCGTCCTCGACGATGGCGTTGTAGCCCATCGGCGTCTGGCCGGTGACGAGGAGATTCACCGGCTGCCCGTCGCGGTAGTTCGGCGTCTCGCGGCTCAAGTGCTTGCGCAGTCGGGCCGACGCCACGATGCGGTTGGTCTTCTCGTCGAGATAGACGGCCACGACGACGGCCTGGCCCGCGCGCACTTGCGGGTCCTGCTCACGGAACGGCAGCAATAAATCCTTGGGTAAACCCCAGTCCAGAAACGCGCCGATCGCGCGGTTCACGCTGACGACGTTCAGACACGCGAACTCGCCCACCATCACCAGCGGCGTCTCGGTTGTGCAGACAAGCCGGTCCTCGGAATCGCGATAGACGAACACGTCGAGCGGCTCCGCCGGCACAAGGTCGCGCGGGATGTAACGTCCGGGCAGCAGCAGTTCGCCCAACTCCCCGCCGTCGAGGTAAAGACCTGCGGTGGTTTCCCGAACGACCGAGAGAAGATTGCGTCTGCCGATGTTTGCCATGCTCCCGAATGGTAAGCACGGTGGCGCTCCGTCCGCAGCTAAATCGTCGCTGCGCGGCTAGCCGCCCGCGAACACCGGCTTAAAATTCGCCTCGGTCAAAATCTTCGCCACCACCTCGCGCTGGTCGCCCTGAATCTCGATGCGCCCCTCTTTCACCGTGCCGCCGGAGCCGCACGCGCGTTGCATCGCCTTGGCCAGTTGTTCCTTCTCCGGCAGGCCGATGCCCACGAAGCCCGTGACCACCGTCACCGTCTTGCCACCGCGCCCGGCCTTCTGCCGGATGATGTCCACGCGCCCGCGGCTCTTTCGCTTCGATGCAGGCCCGGCTGCGGACGAAGATTCCTGCGGCGAACTTTCAGGGGCGGAGGGGAGACCTTCGCTGGACAACGCCGCGAAGGGATTGTGACTCAATGCCGGTCCTCCATCCGTGGGGACACGTCTGTCGTTACTCAAGCCAACACCCCTTTCACAATCTCCGCCTCGCGCTCAATGCCGGAGAGCCGCATGTCCACCCCGAGGTTCTTGAAGGTCAGCTTCAGGTGGTCCACGCCCATCAGGTGCAGCAGCGTCGCGTTGAGGTCGTTCAGATGGACCGCGTCTT